>JAKAPO010000018.1 GCA_021807065.1 bacterium | reverse complement strand
CGGAGCGGATGCTCCCAGTGCCGCGAGGGCACTCGGGATGAGCGTCGTGCAGCATAGACTGCTGGGAAGCAGCGCAGCGATGACGCCGCCGAAGGTCAAGGTCGTTTGTGTCGCGCGCGCTCGCCGCGCGGCAAGGTTCAGGGCGATGCTGAGTGGTACGCCCACGCCGATGATCACCGCCGCAATCGCGTCGCCCGGTGTCAGAAATTGCAGTGCTCCCCACGCGAGCGCACCGAAGCGCTCTGCCGGCAACGCGATCAAATAGAACGTCGTCAAAGGCGCACCGACGAGCACCAGCAACAGAGCGGAGCGCGCAAGCGCCGGTGGGGTACATGCTGAGCGCAACGCCTGAGCGACGATCGCGATGAGGCGGCCGCCATTCCCCCCAGATGCCAATGCTATCCACAACGTGACCAAAAGGATCGCGGCGATATCGGCGATCAGCGTCTGGTGCGCGTGGAAGAGAACGGGTAATGCGCCGGCTGCGACGGCGGCGAAAATCAGCGCAACGGCGCAGCACAGAACGGCGAGCACTCCGAGGGCGGCGACCGGAACGAGCGATCCGTCAGGCACAGAATGCGTCTTCACAACGCCACTTGCGTGCACACGGCGATGTGCGACGCGTTCGCCGCCACCAGGCGTTGCGCGATCGCCAAGAGGTCGCCGATGGCGGCTGGATCGGCGACTTCGTACACCACGTTGCGCCCCCGGCGTTGTGCGTTCACGTAACCGCACCATTTAAGGCACGAGAGCTGGTTGCTGATCCGGCTCTGCGACATCCCCAGCGCCGCGACGATTTCGCCAACGGTGCGAGGGTGCTGGAGGAGATACCGAACGATCCTTAGGCGCGTCTCGTCAGCCAAGCCCGAGAAGAATCTTGCATAGAGCGCATCGGCGGCGCGGCCCCGATGCTCCTCCGAAGTAGCGAGCTGCATCTTGACAACATAATATCATGCCATTATGATATGTCAACCATCTCCGCCCTCCGCAAGGAGCCTCATGACCACCTACGATCTCGTCATCCTGGGAAGCGGTTCGGCCGCCTTCGCTGCAGCCATCCGTGCTCGTTCGCACGGCGCTACCGTCGCGCTCGTCGAATCGGCGACGATCGGCGGCACCTGCGTCAATGTGGGCTGCGTACCGAGCAAGTTCGTGCTCGAGGCGGCCCAGCGCCGGCACGCCTGCCCCGGTTCAGCCCTCGATGTACCGGCGATGATCGATCAAAAAAACGAGCTCGTCGGTCACCTGCGGCGCGTCAAGTATGAAGAGCTCGTGGACCGCTACGGTCTCGATCTTCTCCATGGGCAGGCGCGCTTTCACGATCGCGAAACACTGCAAGTCGGCGATCGCGCTATGCGCGCCGGAGCCTATCTCATCGCGACCGGCGCGAGCCCATCGGCTCCGCCGATTCCTGGACTTGCGGAGGGCGGTTTCCTCACCAGTACCAGCGCTCTTGAATTGAAGGAGGTTCCAGGCCGCTTAGCGGTGATCGGTGGCAATGCGATTGGCTTAGAGCTGGGTCAGTACTTCTCTCGCGTCGGCAGCCGCGTCACGATCTTCGAAGCACTGGAAAGCATCGCACCTCTCGAAGAGCCGGAGATCCGGGCGGCTCTCACCCAAGCGTTGGAGCGCGAGGGCATTGAAATCGTCGCTTCCGCAGGTATTACCAGCGTGCAACGTGACGGTAGCGAACGCATCGTTCGATTGACGCCCCAAGGCGGGCCCGCCACCGAATACCGGTTCGATGCCATCCTCATTGCAACGGGCCGGCACGCAAACACCGCCGCATTGAACCTCGACGCCGCGGGAATACGCACCGCGCGCAACGGAGCGGTCGTCACGGACGAATACCTGTGCACGGATAACGCGCGCGTGTTCGCGGCGGGAGACGTCACCGGCGCCCCGCAATTCGTCTACGTCGCGGCGTACCAGGGCGCGCTTGCAGCGGACAACGCGTTATCAGATGCGCCAAGAATGCAGAATCTGACGACCGTGCCGCGTGTCATCTTCACGCAACCGCGTTTGGCGGCCGTCGGTGAGACGGAGGCTCAGGCGCGCGCTCGCGGTCAAGAGGTTGAGACGGCTGTACTGGATCTCAGTGAGAACGTCCCGCGGGCAATCGTGAACGGGCACGGCGGCGCGATTAAGATTGTCGCGACACCCGGCGAGCGTAAGATCACCGGCGTGCACATGGCCGGCGAACACGCCGACGAAGTGATCCAGGCAGCAACGTACATCGTGAAGCTCGGCTTGACAACCGCACAAGTGGTGGACACGTTCCATCCCTACCTGACGATGGCGGAAAGCCTGCGGCTATGCGCGCAGACCTTCGATCGTGATCCCGCTACGCTCTCCTGCTGTGCGGCGTGAATTTGCGATCGCGCGTTGAACTCGATCCCGAAGCGGTGCAGGCCGAGAAATCACCCGCGCATGAGCCTGTGAGAGAGCGTCATCCTCTCGGCGGTAAGGCCAACACGAGCGCATCTGCGAATGGCTTGTCGGCGGTCTGAAGAATGGCATCCGGCCGCCGGAAGAGCGGGCGGCCGCACTTCAGCTAGTAGATTAGCGAAGAAGCCGCTTGCGCGACCGCCTGCCGCAATCGCCGCAGTGGCCTTCGAACGTCACGCGTTCGCTTTCGATCTGAAAGCCGTGCCGTGATGCGAGCGCTCTGATCGTTCCTGCCGGAACGGCATAGGCGACGTCTTCGATCTGGCCGCATGCCCTGCAGCGAAAGTGGGCGTGTCGCGGCCCCGAAGGTTCGTACGTCGCCGCATCGCCGCCCGGGACGAAGAGCTCGGAGACCAAGCCGAGATCCCGCAACCGCTGGAGGCCGCGATAGACGGTAGAGAATCCGATCCCTGGCCTTCGCTTGATCGCCTTCGCGTAGATGTCCGCTGGGGTAAGGTGGCGACCGACTCCACTCTTGGCGACGATGTCGCAGATGAGCCGATAGTTTTTCGGCAGGAGGCCGGCCGCACGAGGACGTACCTTGGACACAGTGAAAGTGACATTCACTTTCAAACGCCACCTTCCCCCTAGACTGGAGCGGTAGACTGAGATGGAAAACACGGTTGTTGAAGTATCGAAAGCCGAGGAGGGCTGTCCCGTACGCCGCGTGCCGTCTCGGCCGCGATCGAATGTCGATTGGTTTCCGCAGCTGTTGGACCTATCGGCACTTCACCGGCCGTCTGCGCTCTCGAATCCGATGGGGCCCGGTTTCAACTACGCCAAAGAATTCAAGAGCCTCGATCTCAAAGCAGTCAAGGCCGACCTTTACGCGTTGATGACCGCGTCGCAGGAGTGGTGGCCAGCCGATTACGGCCATTACGGTGGGCTCATGATTCGCATGGCGTGGCACGCCGCAGGAACGTATCGCATCCACGACGGGCGCGGCGGCGCGGGCTCGGCCCAGCAGCGCTTCGAGCCGCTCAATAGTTGGCCGGACAACGCGAACCTCGACAAGGCGCGTCTGCTGCTCTGGCCCATCAAGAAGAAGTACGGCCGCAAGATCTCGTGGGGCGATCTCATGATTCTTGCCGGAAACTGCGCCTTGGAATCGATGGGTTTGCGCACGTTCGGGTTCGGCGGCGGCCGCATCGACGCGTGGGAGCCCGACGAAACCTATTGGGGACCGGAAGACGCGTGGCTCGACGACAAGCGCTACAGCGGCGTTCGCGATCTCGAAAAACCGCTCGCTGCCGTGCAGATGGGTCTCATCTACGTCAACCCGGAAGGTCCGAACGGTAAGCCGGATCCGCTTGCTGCTGCGGTCGACATTCGCGAGACGTTCAGCCGCATGGCCATGAACGACGAGGAGACCGTTGCGCTCATCGCCGGCGGCCATACCTTTGGGAAAACGCACGGCGCCGCGGATCCGGCCACATACGTTGGCCCAGCGCCGGCCGCTGCCGGCCTCGAGGAACAAACGCTCGGCTGGCGCAACTCGTTCGGTACCGGTAACGGTAACGACACGATTACGAGCGGCCTCGAGGGCGCGTGGACCACGACGCCGACGAAGTGGAGCAACGGGTATTTCGACAATCTCTTCAAGTACGAATGGGAGCTGACGAAGAGTCCAGCCGGCGCGTATCAATGGAAACCGAAAGACGGCGCCGGCGCCGACACCGTTCCCGATCCGCACGATCCGTCGAAGAGACACGCACCGTTCATGTTGACGACGGACCTCGCGTTGAGATTCGACCCGATTTACGCGCCGATATCGAAACGCTTCCACGAGAACCCGCAAGAGTTTGCCGACGCTTTTGCCAAGGCGTGGTTCAAACTCACGCACCGCGATATGGGTCCCATCTCGCGCTATCTCGGTCCGGAAGTGCCGGCCGAGCCGCAAATCTGGCAAGATCCCGTTCCCGCCGTCGATCATCCGCTGATCGACGAAAAGGACGTCGCAGCACTCAAGAAGCGCATCCTCGAGTCGGGGCTCACGGTCTCGCAACTCGTCACGACCGCGTGGGCCTCCGCGTCAACGTTCCGCGGCACCGACAAACGCGGCGGTGCAAATGGTGCGCGCATTCGCCTCGCCCCGCAGAAAGATTGGGCCGTCAACCAACCTGCGGAGTTGGCGAAAGTGCTTCGGGCGCTCGAGAAAGTTCAAGCGGACTTCAACGCGTCGCTCTCCGGCGGCAAGAAAGTTTCGCTGGCCGACGTCATCGTTCTCGGCGGCTGTGCCGCGATCGAACAAGCCGCGAAGAACGCTGGTTATGACGTGAACGTGGGTTTCGTGCCAGGGCGTACCGATGCGACGCAGGAGTATACCGACGCGCAGTCCTTCGCCGTGCTGGAACCGACCGCAGATGGATTCCGCAACTATCTCGGCAGTAGCAACTCGCGTTCACCCGAGCAGCGGCTGGTCGACCGCGCCCAACTGCTGACGCTCACCGCTCCCGAGATGACCGTGCTGATCGGCGGCATGCGCGTGCTGGGGACGAACGCCGGCAACTCAAAACACGGCTGCTTTACGAATCGCCCGGGCGCGCTCACCAACGACTTCTTCGTGAATCTTCTCGACACCAATACGAAGTGGCAAGCTGCCGGCGAGTACGTGTACGAGGGTCGAGACCGGCGTACCGGCGAGCTCAAATGGACCGGCACGAACTGCGACCTCATCTTCGGCTCGAACTCGCAGCTACGGGCGATCGCCGAGGTCTACGCGGTCGAGGACGAGCACTTCGTGCGCGACTTCGCCGCCGCGTGGGAGAAGGTCATGAACCTCGATCGGTTCGACCTGGCCCTAACCGCGTAGCGCGTCGAGAGGCGGGCGCGACCCATGGTGTAATGCACCCGTCATGACTCGCGTGCTCGTTGCTTGTATCGCTTCGATTCTGCTGTCCGCGCCCGCGGTTGGTGCGGCATCTTTGCCTACGGGGAATCTGCTGTGGCGGGAAACTGGCCCAGCCGTCGCGGGTGGACGGGTGACGTCGGTTGCCGGCTCGGCACGCGATCCGAATCTCTACTACGTCGGCTCTGCAGGCGGCGGTGTCTGGAAGAGCACGGATGGAGGTGCGGCGTGGAAACCCGTCTTCGATAGGGAGAGCGTTGGCGCGATCGGCGCGGTGGCGATCGATTCAAGCAACGAAGACGTCGTGTGGGTCGGAACCGGCGAGTCGAATCCGCGTAACGACGTAAGTTACGGCGACGGCGTTTATAAGTCGACCGATGGTGGCAAGACGTGGACGAACGTCGGCCTGCGCGGCACGAAATACATCTCGCGGATCCTGATCGATCCAACGGATCCACAGCATGTGATCGTCGGTGCACTCGGCGACGTCTTTGCAAACTCGCCCGATCGCGGCGTCTACGTGACATACGATGGCGGCAAGACCTGGCAGAAGACGCTCTACATCGGACCGGAAAGCGGCATTTCCGACCTTGCGAGCAGTCCGAAGGCGCCGAACGTGATTTTTGCGGGCGTATGGGAGTTTCAGCGGCGGCCCTGGACGTTCCGCAGCGGCGGCGCGCGCGACGGACTCTATCGCTCGCTCGACGGCGGAAGGACGTGGACGCATCTCGTCGGCCACGGACTGCCGCCGGGAGTGATGGGGCGCATCGGTCTCGCCATTGCGCCGAGCGATCCGAGTCGCGTCTACGCGCTGATCGAATCGAAGCACGGCATCTTGTGGCGTTCCGACGACGGTGGAGCGACGTGGCGGCTCGTCAGCTCGAACACGCTTGTCGATCAACGGCCGTTCTACTTCTCGCATCTCGCAGTCGATCCGTCGAATCCCAATCACGTCATCACCGCGTCGACGCTGCTCGCACAGAGTTTCGACGGGGGAAAGACGTTCAAGGCGATCGCGCTGGGTGTCCATCCCGATTTTCACGCGATCTGGATCGCGCCGAACGATCCGAAGCGAATCATCGCCGGCGAAGATGGCGGCTACGCGCTTACGGTCGACGGCGGCCGCACCTGGACGTTTTCGGCGAATCTGCCGATCGGACAGTTCTATCGCGTCGGCCTCGGCAATGACAATCCATACACGATCTGCGGTGGACTGCAAGACAACAACTCGTACTGCGG
Source organism: bacterium (assembly GCA_021807065.1). GTDB lineage: Bacteria > Vulcanimicrobiota > Vulcanimicrobiia > Vulcanimicrobiales > Vulcanimicrobiaceae > Tyrphobacter. The sequence continues at coordinate 9,839 of JAKAPO010000018.1, read as the reverse complement.
TCCCTCGAACTCGCTCGATGCCTCGGGGAACACGAACGCCGGGTGGTTCGCGGTCGTACAAGACGACGACGGCCAGTGGGCGATTCCCGATCCGCTCGATGCGAACGTTATTTGGTCGGATGGACAAGACGGCGCGCTCTTCACGTTCAATCGCGGCTCGCGCGAGTACCTGTTCGCGCAGCCGTATCTGACGAGCGTGCAGCAAGACTACGACATCGCAACGAGCCCGTACCGGTTCAATTGGGAGTCGCCGATCGGCTTTGCGCCGTGGAATCCGCACATCGCGTGGTTCGGTGGGAACGTCGTCTTCCAATCGAGCGACGGCGGTTATCGCTGGCGGCCAATCAGTCCCGATCTCACCCGCAATGACAAAGCGCACCAACAGCCGGCAGGCGGACCGATTACGCACGACGTGACCGGTGCCGAATACACCGACACGATCCTCGACATCGAAGGTTCGCCGCTCGCACGCGGCGAGATATGGGTCGGCACGGATGACGGTTACGTGCAGCTGACCCGCGACGATGGACGGCATTGGAAGAACGTCACGCCGCGCGGCGCCATTCCGAACGGCCGCTTCGAAACCGTCGCGCCGTCACCGTTGCAACGCGGCACCGCCTACGCAGTCGAGGACGCGAACCTGATGGGCAACGACGCACCGCACGTGTGGGTGACCTACGACTACGGCGCCCATTGGCGCTCGATCGTTGGTGGATTGCCACACGATCTATGGACGCGCACGATCCGTCCGGACGATCGCAACCCCTCGCTCGTCTTTCTCGGCACGGAGGAGGGCGTCTGGGTATCGTACGACCGTGGCGCGCGCTGGCAGAGCCTGCGAAACAACATGCCGGCCGTCTCCGTGCGCGACATCCGTATCCAACCCCGATTCGACGACCTCGTCCTCGCGACGCACGGCCGGTCGATCTGGGTGATGGACGACATCCGTCCGTTGCAAGAACTTCCGCGAGCCGTTGCCGCCGGCGCGATGCTCTTCACGCCGCGCACATCGTACGAATACAATCTCACCAACAACCTGGAAGGCCTCTACACGCGCTACGCAGCGCCGAATCCACCGTACGGAGTTCCAATCACCTACTATCAAGCGGCGGCGCAGGCTCGTGCGCCGGTGCTGACGATTCTCGATGCCGCTGGGCACGTCGTGCGCTCGCTGCAAGGTACCAACAAAGCCGGCCTCAACCGCGTCGTCTGGAATTTCACCGCCGCGCCGCCTGTCAAGTGGAGAGGCGCGGCGAATCCGGCGTTCGCAGGACCCGACGACGGCCCAGCGGTCGTTCCCGGCCGGTACGGCGTGCGCATTACGCTTCACGGACGCACGTTCGTGCGCCACTTTACGGTGAAACCAGATCCCCACGCTACCGAAACCCTCGCGCAGATGCGGCAGAGTTACGCTGCATTCGCGAAATTGAATCGGTTGTACTCGAGCGTCGACGTAATGCTGAATCATCTCGATACGGTAGGGCGAGCGCTGGCGAAGGAGCCGGCCCCTCGCGGTGCCGTGGCTGCGCATATGCTCGACGCGGCACGCCGCAGTCGTGCTGCGGTTATGGCGCAGCTGACCGCCAGCTACACGAACGGCGAAGACTCCGTTGCGCGTCCTGGATCGCTACGAGAGAACCTCGACGGCGCACTGACGTCGCTCGAGTCGTTCCCCGTGCAAGGGGTCATCACGCCTGCGGCGGCGGAGTTCTATGCGAGAATCGACGCCGAATACCGAGCCGCGCGCGGCGCGTACAACGCCTATGCGAGAGCGATTTCGTCGATGAACGCGAAGCTGACGGCTGCCGGACTCAGGAGCCTCCCGGAGATTCCCGTCGAGCCGGCGAACCGATAAGACGATGCGGCCGACGATTTGGACCGCGCTGCAAGTCGCCGTCGTCGCTACAACGGTTACGCTGCTGATCGGATTGACGACGGTACCGAAGACGACTCTCGCCGTCTTCTGGAACGTCGTGGTACCGGTTCTGCCCGCAATCTTCCTCGTAGCACCGAGTTTGTGGCGGAACGTTTGCCCGCTAGCGACGCTCAACATGCTCGGGAGCGACCGTATCGCGCACCGCATATCGAACCCGCGAATGACCAGGGCGTCGTTCGCGATCGGCATCTTTCTCTTCGTTCTGTTGGTTCCGGCGCGGCACTTCCTGTTCAACCTGAACGGCCCGGTGCTGTCCATCGTTATCCTTGCGGTGCTACTGCTCGCCTTCATGCTCGGTACGCTCTTTCGTACCAAGGCAGGCTTCTGCAACGCCATTTGTCCGCTGCTCCCGGTGGAGCGCTTGTACAGCCAGCGGCCGATGTTTCAGGTTGTAAATGCACGCTGCGCGCAGTGTTCGCTATGCGCGCCGCTCGGCTGCATCGACCTCGTGCCGACGAACTCCATTGCGCACACCTTCGGCATGTCGAGGAAGAGCAACGCGTGGCTGTTCAGCGTCTACGGCATTTTTGCAGGCGCATTTCCCGGGTTCGTCATCGGCTACTACACGCTGCAGGACAGTCCACTGGGCCGGGCCGCGGTTTCACACGTATACGCGCACGTGGTGCTTTCCATGGCGGTGAGTTGGGTGCTTACGGCGCTTGCGGTAACCGCTCTGCGAATTCACTGGGATTTCGCGATGTCCGCCATCGCCGCCATTTCGTTCGCGTTGTACTACTGGTATGCGTCGCCCCTTGTGGCCATGACGCTTGGCATGCCGCAACTAGGCCCGATCGTCATCCGCACCGCCGCGGGCGTACTCATCGCCGCCTGGAGCGTTGCCTACGTGCGTTCAAGGCAACGTCCGTTAGCAGGAAAAGCGGCGGCCGCGCGGTAGCGCGTTTTCCCAGGTTTTTTGGAGCACGGTCGCATGGAAATCGTGATTGCCGAGAAGGGCGCTTTCTATCTCGAGCCGGTGATCTCGGCCGAGGAGGCACGCGGCCGCGCGAGCGCGCACAAAGCGTCCGCCTTCGGAACCCTTTCGCGGCTCTTTTCTCGTCCCAAAGACGAGGATATCACGATCGCCGACCAAGGCCTCTGCTATTTTCCGCTCTGGCACGCGAGAGCGCATCTTCGTTCCGTCTACGATCGCAGCGATTCGTACACGGTCTCGATCAAGACGCCGCACGTCTCGACGGTGACCGTCGCCGGGACCGATTTCGCCGTTGCGTCCGGTGTTTTCGATCTTCCCGTCGTCGAGCACTGCGAGCGCGACGAGAAGCGGGAACTATGGCTCGACGCGGTGAGCAGCCAGCCGATGGACGCGCAGCCGTACCTCAAAGCGCGCGCGATTCCCATAAACCTCGACGAGTTTGCGCCGGAAGGCGCGAAGATCATCGCGCCGGCGATGCGAGCTTCGGCCGTGATTCGGATGATCCTAGGAGATGACTTCCGGCCGGCGGACGCCGACGAAGTCAAGGAAGAAGAGGTGAATGTCGATTGCATCGACCTTCACCTTCGCCCGACGTTCGGCTTCAAGTTTACGTGGACGGCGAAAAACAAGTCCACCGAGGTTGCGATCGACGCCATTACCGGCGAGTTTCAAACGGAACCGCCGGCGGCCATCGCCGCAGTCGGAAAACTCTTGAAACCGGAGACGCTGTTTGACGTCGGCGCCGAGACGCTGAATCTGGTCGTTCCCGGCGGGGCGATCGCGCTGAAAGTCGCCAGAGCACTTGCGGACAAACACAAGGCCTAACCTATAGTTGATGAGGAGAGTTGCGTGATGAACAGTCGTGCATGCATTGGAGCCGCAATCTTCGTGGCCGCGGCGCTTCCGCTGGCCGCGTCGAGTCGATCGGCACCGATCGCGGCACTGCCGAACTGCCTCGGCAAACCCATCGTGCGCCCTACGTCGGTGATTTTTGCCTGCGGTGACGGCGGTGTTTACGCAACCGGCGTGCATTGGCGAAACTGGGGAGCGCCGTTTGCGACCGCAACGGCGACGATGCACGAGAATGACTGCACGCCGAACTGCGCGCAGGGGCACTTTCATACGTTTGCGGCTTACTTAGCCGTAACCGGAAGAGAGATTTGCCACGGTCATGTCGCCTACGCAAAGCAAAGCTACGTTGCTCGTACGAAGGGGTTGCCGGCGCCACGCTCCCGCCTCGATTGGATGAGCTTACCTTGCCAGTGAACGCGGCCCGCTAGGCTCCTAGCGCCAAGCGGGAACGAGGAACACCGGCGGACACGTGTCCTGATCCGTCAGCGCGTTCATCAGCGACGACGCGCTCGGGAACCGATCGACCTCACCGGTGCGTATTGTGATCCAAAACTGCGTGAGCACGGTTTGACCTGCGGCATTTCGCTCGCATCGCAATTGCACGGACGTTCGCTTGTCGGTCGAGAACGCCGAGACGAATTGACTGCTGACGGCAGCGTGGCTGACGTTTCGCCCCGCTTGGCTCACGAGATATCTCCCGAAGGCGCTCGCGACCACGGCTCGTCGCATCGCGAGTTCGGTGGAGAAGAACGTCGTCGCGTTGAACCCGAAGCAGGCGACATGCTTGTCGTACTCGTGCGTGAGCAGGCTATCCCTGAAGTGCGGCATGACGGCGTCTAAGGCTCGTCGCAAGCCGGAGGAAATCGGAGGCGCCGAGCTGTCGTGCCGATAGTAGTCGCATCCCCTCGACCACCATTCGCGATCCGTAACGCCGCTTTCGATGAGCGCGCGAGGCCGGGACGCCCAGAGTCCATGCAAACCGATCCACGGTGCATGCGGTTGATCGCGCAAGCATCCGCCGCCGGTGCCGCAGATTCCCGGCTGCCACGTGAGCGCGAAGGTATAGTGACCGAAATCTCCGTGCGCCGCAGGTTTGAGCGTTGCGCCGGCAATCGCCGGTACCAGCGCCACGACAAGGAAAACGACGGTTGCGCGTTTCATGGGACCGACGTTTGAAGTGATCAGCGCACTTTTCCTGGCGGCACGTATTGCGGGCGCGCCGGCGGCGATACCGGCAGGCCCGCCTGGCGCCGCATTTTATCGGCCGCCCAATCCGCTGCCCGCGAAACCGGACGGGGAAACTCCGTATTGGCCGCATCCGAAAACGGCATAGCGACATGGATCGCCCGACGCCTCCGCCGGCGCCCCCCGAGCGATCGGCTTGTAGGTAGCTGCGATAACGAAGGTCGTCCGAAGCCCGATCGCCGATCCTAACAGGAGGGGACTCGTGCTGCCGGTGCATCGGCGTTACATTCATAAGAGGTTCATAAGTTGAGCGGATAGTGGCACCCATGAAACTCAGCATACGTGCTACAACATTCGCTTCGGCGTTCACCGCGCTCATCATGATCCTCTTGACCTTGCCATTTCACCTCATGCAATGGGGGTGGATGGGCGGCATGTCGCACCGAGGGGGAACATGGCCGGGCGGCACGTGGATGCACGGCATGATGGCGTCGCATCCAGGCCTCGGCGGATGGCCGTTTATCGCATGGCTCTTGCTCGCAATTGCGGTCGTGATCGTGTACGCGGGTATCACCGGCGCGATCTTCGCGGCGATGTACAACGCGTTCGCGCCGAAACAGTAGTATTGGGTAGAAATTGACGGGAGGCGCAACGTGCGATTCGTAGCAAACATCATGATCGGGCTTGCCATCGTTGGGATGGCCGCTGCCGGCACGCTCGGACACCGAGCCAAGACGGCCGTCAACGATGCGTTCATCTACGCCGGGGTACGCGCGCGTCTCGCCGACGTCGACGTAAACTCGACCTCCGCCCTTCACGTCTCGGTCGATCACGGCGTCGTGACGCTCTCCGGGGTTGCGCGGAGCATAGCCGAGCGCGATGCCTACGTGAACGTGACGTGGAAGGTCGATGGCGTCAAGGACGTTCGTAACCAGATCTCGATCAATCCGAACTTCCGCGGTGTCAGGCAGACGGCACGCGACGATGCGCTTGCAGTGCGCGTCTATGGGGCACTCGTCGGGCAGACTGGCGCGAACGCATTCCACGTCACGGTTCATGCGAAAAACGGCATCGTCACGCTCCTCGGCACCGTGCCGAGCCATTCCGTCGAGCAGACGATGGTGGCGGCGGCGCAAAAGGTCTCCGGAGTTCGCGGCGTTACCGACGAATTGAGCGTTCGGCACTAGGAGCCCGTCGTCGGCCCACGTCCGACAAACTCCTAGCAGGAGGCGGCCTCCATGCGCGATATCCCACGCGCATGAAGAGAATCGCCGTCGGCTTCTTTCAATTATGCATTCTTGCCGCGTTCGTCGCTCCGGCAGGCTTGCGTGCGGCCGGCTACAACTTTGGCATGCTCAAGTACCGTGGTATCGGTCCCGCCATCGCCGGCGGGCGCACGAGCGCGGTTGCCGGCAGTAACACCGATGCACAGATCTATTACGTAGGCGGCGCCGGCGGCGGCGTCTTCAAGAGCACCGACGGCGGCACGAGTTGGAGCCCCGTCTTCGATTCCGAACCCGTTGCGCCGATCGGTGCCATTGCGGTCGCTCCGCACGATCCCAACGACGTCTGGGTCGGCACGGGCGAATCCAACCCGCGCAACGACGTCGAGCAGGGCGACGGCATCTGGCATTCGAGCAACGGTGGGGAAACGTGGGTGCATCTCGGTCTCGAGGACGCCGGCTCGATCTCGGCGATCTCGATCGATCCACGCAATGCACGCCACGTTGCGGTTGCGGTACTGGGACAGATCTTTCGAAACAACCAAACGCGCGGCGTCTACGTGACGACGGACGGTGGAACGCACTGGCGGCACGCCCTCTACGTCGGACCGAGCACCGGCGCATCGGATCTCGTCCGTGTTCCCGATCACCCCGACACGCTGTTCGCCGGCCTGTACACCTTTCGGCGCAAGCCATGGACGATGCGTAGCGGTGGCCCCGGCGGCGGGATCTTTCGATCCGACGATAACGGGCAAACGTGGCATCGCTTGCGCGGCCACGGTTTGCCGCAGGGGGTTACCGGCCGCATCGGTTTAGCTGCGGGAACGCATGGCCGCATCTACGCGGTCATTCAATCGCGCGAAGGTGACTTATGGCGTTCCGACGACGGCGGTACGACCTGGCGGCTGATGCCGCACAATCCGCTCGTCGGCGCGAGGCGATTCTATTTTTCGCGCATCTTCGTCGATCCCGCGAACAACGATCGCGTCATCAGCGTCGGCTTGATCTTGTCGATGTCGACAAACGGGGGCGAGACCTTCAAGGCAATCTCGAAGAATGCAGGCTGGGACTATCACGTCGCTTGGTGGTCGAGCGGCGGACGGCGTATCATCGTCGGTTCGGATGAAGGCGTCATCGAATCGATGAACGGCGGCGCGGAGTGGAAGCAGCCCTACGATCTGCCCTTCGCGCAGCCGTATCACGTCTCGTACGATAACGACGTCCCAAACTATCACGTCTGTTTTGGCCTGCAAGACGATAATTCGTGGTGCGGATGGAGCAACGGGCCAAGCGGGCTCGGCGTGCTCAACCGCGACTGGGAGACGATCGGCGGCGGCGACGGAATGTGGGCCATGTACGACCCCAAGGATCCGAATCTCATTTGGTCGACTTCGACGGCCTCGGACACCGGTCAAGTCTTCCTGTACGACACGACGACGCACCAGACGTACGAAGTCTCGCCCGACGCGCAGATGAACAGCGATCGTCCGGCGTCGCAGACGCGCCACCGGTTCAACTGGGACAGCCCGATCGCGTTCGAATCAGATGGAACCGCGCTCGTCGGGGGGAACGTCGTGTTCGCCAGCAGCGATCACGGGATGCACTGGAACGCGATCAGCCCCGATCTCACCAGGAACGATCGCGCGCACCAGGGCACTCCCGGAGGTCCGGTCGACGCCGACATGTCTGGTGCAGAAACCTCAGATACGATTTTGGACATCGAGGTTTCAAAAGTCGATCCGAGCGTAGCGTGGATTGGTACCGACGACGGCTTGGTGTGGCTGACGCGTGACCTCGATCAAACCGGCGAGGTCCATTGGAGCAACGTTACGCCTCATGCGTTTCCGCATTGGGGACGCGTCGCGACCGTCGACGCGAGCCCCGACGACGCCGCGACGGCATTTGCAGCCGTCGACGATCACATGCTCGGCGACAACCGTCCGCATCTCTTCGAAACGACCGACTACGGCGCGCACTGGCGCTCGATCGACGGTAACATGCCCAAAGACCTGTTCGTTCGCGTCGTGCGGCAGGATCCGCGAAATCCCAATCTGCTCTATGCCGGGACACAACGCGGCGTTTGGGCGTCATGGGACCGCGGCAAGCATTGGCAGTCGCTGCGTCTAAACATGCCCGCCACGGCGATCTACGATATCGAGGTCGACACGAACTCGAACGATCTCATCGTCGCTGCGCACGGCCGAGGGATCTGGATTCTCGACGACATCGCGGCCGTGCAGCATCCCGCGAATCCCGGCCGGACGCAACTCTTTCCGATCCGCCAGACGTACCGGTGGTATCAAGCCTCTCCGATCAACTCGTTTGAGAGCGGTTCGCTGCCTAGCAACGAGTTCGCCGGACCGAACGTCGCGTACGGTGCGCTCATCACGTACGCCCTGCCGAAGGAGGCGCGTCATATAGAAATAGAGATTCTGAACGCTCAAGGACACATTATCCGGCATCTCCGCGGCAAGAGCGACGTGCCCGATCATCCAGGGCTCAATCGCACCGCATGGGATCTGCAAGAAGACGGACCGGTACGCTGGGCCGGGACCTTCGAGCAGAACCGTGGTCCGAAGGAAGGCGCGGAAGCGGTTCCCGGAACCTACACCGTGCGTCTGATCGCTGACGGCGTCACGCGGCAGCAGCGCGTCGTCGTGCTCCAGGATCCGCGCGACCACCTCACGGCCGAACAGATGCAGTTGCGTCACGACACGATGGCGCGGCTTCTCGACGAACTCAGCGGCGTCGACGTGATGCTCAACGCCATCGATCGACGCTTGAAGCATGCCAATGGGGCGACGCGGCGAGCGCTGCTCGCATTTCGTGCTCGGCTCACCTATAATCCGCGAAACGTCGAGGATCTCGGCGGGCCGGCCGGACTGCGCGACAAGCTCATGGATCTCATCGGTCGCATCGGCAGTTCGTCTTTCCAGCCACCGACGCAGACGCAGCTCGATTACTCCGCAAGATTGCGAGGCGAGTACTCGTTGCTCAAGCGGCGCTGGTCCACTTTATCGGGATGACAGAGCGCACGCACGTGCGTGCGACGTCGAAGGGTCCTATCCAATCATTTGCGGGCAGAGGTGTGATGCGCCTCCCTCGACGTCGCTCCGTGCTCGCGCACGTCGCTCGCTCGGGATGACAAAACGAAACTAGGTGCGGCGGGGTTCGCCGGCGCGGTAACGGTAGACGATTCGGCCCTTCGTGAGATCGTACGGTGAGATCTCGACGTCAACCCGGTCGCCGGGGAGTATCTTGATGCGGTGACGGCGCAGCCGCCCGGCGATGTGGGCGAGGATGACGTGGCCGTTGTCCAGTTCGACCGAGAAGGTCGTGCTCGGGAAGACCTGCTTGATGGTCCCGAAGACCTCGAGCGGCTGCTCTTTGGTGTCCTGCGTGGGCGCCTTTGGCGCGCGCTCCTCGCGTCGGACGCGTTTTCGATTGCGACTTGGAATAGCGAAGCCCCTGTCTCGATTGAATTTGTGGCCCATACTATCGCATAAGTCCGGGGCCAAAGGCAAGTTGTGACGAATGTCACCCCGATGCCTGCCCTGCCCCGCCTGACGGCAATCGCGACCGCGGTCCCGCCGTACGAACTCGATCAAGAGGATATCACCCGCCGCGTGCGCGTGGTATTCAGTCAAGAAGCCGTGGTGGAGCGGCTGTTGCCGGTATTTGGGAACAGCGGCATCGAGCGGCGTTATTCGTG
>JAKAPO010000264.1 GCA_021807065.1 bacterium | reverse complement strand
CGATCTGCGAGCGAGATCCTCGCACAGGCTGAGAAGGTGGAACCGCCGCTGCCGCACGTGAAAGACCTCCGCGCCGCCTGCAACGAGTTGCAAGACGATGTCACCGTAATCGAAACGCTTGCAAACGAGGTGTCGACGAGAATGCGGCAAGCGGTCGGTCGCGTGACAGAGCTCAACGAAGTCGCCGGCGGCCTCAACGAACTCGTAACGGGCGAGTCCGGCGGTTAACAATACGATGGCAGGCGAGCAGATCGTCTTCACGTTCGGCAGCAATGCCGATGCAATGATTGCTACGAAAGCGCTCAAAGACGCCGGTGTCGTTGTGAAGATGATTCCGAGGCCGCCCGGCATCGATTGCCAAGCGAATCTGTGTCTTGCCGTCAACGGCGGCTCCGAAGCGCAAGCGACGTCGACGCTCTCCGGAAGCGGCGTGCGTTTTGCATCGGTCGTGCGCTGACGTCAGCGAAGAGCGCGCGCGTCGGCGAGCGAGACGCTCTCGCGCGTGCCGTCGCGCTCGATGCTGAGGCTGCCGCCATGTTCCAGGGCTATCGCCGTTGCTTCGAACGGCTGTCGTTCGCCGTCTCGCTGCAAGCGGTAGGGTCGCCCGGGCAAGCCGGCTTCCCGTTCCCAGCGGCGCGCGATTTGATCGGCAACGTCGAGCAGCGAGAGGCGGGTCGCGAAGCGGCTGAGGATTTGCACGAGCAGCGCGGCGCGATCGACCGGCGCGGTGTCGTCGCAAAACGCGGGCGGTGGCGTGATTCCCGTATCGGCACCGGGCAGCCGGTGCACGTTGATGCCGACACCGCAACCGACGCGCGCCGACGCTCCGGCGACGCGCGAGACACAGAGAATGCCGGCGAGTTTCCTCCCTCCCGAGAGGAGATCGTTCGGCCACTGAAGATCGCACGGTATCCCGAAACTCTGCACCGCGTCGCGGACGACGAGCGCCGTCCAGAACGGAACGCACCATAGGTCGTCGGTGCAAAGCTCTCGCGGCAGAATCGTGGTGAAGAGCAATGCGCTGCCCGGCCGGGCGATCCAGGAGCGGCCCTTTCGTCCCACGCCCTGCTGCTGTTCGTCTGCGACGATTGTCGTGCCGAACGCAGTGTCGTCTCCGAGCATCGCCGCCGCGTCGTCGTTGGTGCTGCCAGTGCGCTCGCGGTAGACGATGCGTGCAAAAGGCGTACCGGCGAGCGAGCGTGAGACCGATGCGAAGGGGTTGGAGGTACCCAAAGTTGGAGCAGGCTTATCCGCATCGCGCGCCGCACCTCCGCCGCATGGCCATAGAGACGACGCTGATTTTGTGTAAACCCGATGCGGTTTCGCGCGGCCTCATCGGCGAGATCGTCAGCCGCATCGAGCGGCGTGGCTACGTCATCAGCGCGATGCGCATGATGCAGCTCGACGGCGCGCGCGCGCGCACACACTATGCAGAGCACGCGGGGAAGCCTTTTTTCGACGACCTCGTCTCGTTCATCACGAGCGGACCGCTCGTCGCGCTCGCTGTCGAGGGGGAGAACGCCATCGACGGCTGCCGTCAGCTCATCGGAGCGACGCATCCGCTTCAAGCGGCCCCTGGAACGCTGCGCGCCGATCTCGCGCAGAGCATCGGACGCAATCTGGCGCACGGCAGCGATCGGCCCGAGAGCGCGCAACGGGAACTGGGCATCTTTTTCAAAGATTCAGACTATGTGTCCCGGCGGCACGATCTGGAGCGCTGGATCAAGGACTGAACCGGTGGCGTTGGACGCAATGCGCAATGCCGGCAGGCCGGCGATCGAAGGCGTCGAGGCGCGGGAAGTGCTCGACTCGCGCGGCACTCCGACGATTGCCGTGACCGTCGCGACGACGTTCGGTGCGGTCGAAGAGGCTATGGTGCCGTCGGGCGCCTCGACGGGAACGCTCGAAGCCGTCGAGCTACGCGACGGCGATGCGACGCGCTTCGGCGGCAAAGGCGTGCGCACCGCAGTCAGCAACGTCAACGACGTTCTCGGCCCCGCAATCGAAGGTCTCGACGCGACCGCGCAACGCGAAATCGACGCGCGCATGATCGAGCTCGACGGAACGCCGAACAAAGCACGCCTCGGCGCGAATGCGATCTTGGGCGTCTCGCTCGCGACGGCCCGAGCCGCCGCGGCGAGCCTCTCCCTGCCGCTCTTCCGGTATCTCGGCGGACCGTCCGCGGCGTTGCTCCCCGTTCCGATGATGAACGTCGTCAACGGCGGAAAGCATGCAGAGGGAGCGCTGCAGTTTCAAGAGTGCATGATCGTGCCGGTCGGCGCGCCGACGATGAGCGATGCGATTCGCTACGGCGCGGAGGTTTTTCACGCGCTCGGAGCGTTGCTGCACGAGCGCAAGCTGCCCAGGCTCGTTGGAGACGAAGGCGGCTACGCGCCGCCGCTCGAGACGCCGCAGGAAGCATTCGACCTTATCGTCGCTGCGATCGAGCGCGCCGGCTACAGACCGGGCGCCGACGTTTCGATAGCAATCGATCCCGCGTCGAGCGAGTTCTATCAAGACGGCAAGTATTTCGCGCTCGACAAGCAGCACGGGCTCTCGTCGAAGGAGATGATCGCGCTCTATCGCGAGCTGCTCGACCGCTATCCGTTGATTTCGATCGAGGACGGTCTTGCAGAGGATGATTGGGAAGGCTGGCAGGCGCTGACTGCCGAGCTCGGCAAACGCGCCCAACTCGTCGGCGACGACATCTTCGTGACGAACGTCGGGATCTTGGAGCGCGGCATTCGCGACGGCGTCGCCAATGCGATCCTCATCAAGCTGAACCAGATTGGCACGCTCACCGAGACGCTCGACTGCGTCGACCGCGCGCACAAGGCCGGCTACGGGACGGTGATTTCGCACCGTTCGGGTGAGACGGAGGATTCGTTCATCGCCGATCTCGCCGTTGCGGCGAGTGCCGGCCAGATCAAGACCGGCTCGCTCTCGCGAAGCGATCGCATCGCCAAGTACAATCGCTTGATGGCGATCGAGGCCGAACTCGGCGACGCAGCGACATACGCCGGTCACGCGCGGTTCTCAGCGTTGTCATCCGGAGCGGTCGAGTGAAGCGCCCGTGTCATCCCGAGCGAGCGAGGTGCGATAGCGCCGAAGCGACGTCGAGGGAAGCGCCACCAGACCTTGCCTACTTTCGTTTGTGGAGGACGATCTGGTTGCCTTCGGTGTCTTCTCCGAAGGACATGTAACAGACCGGCGATTCGCCGGGATCGCCGGCTTTGCCGCCATGCGCGCGCACCCATTCGGCTGCGGCCTTCACATCGGGCACTGCGAACAGAATTGTATAGCCCGGTTGCCACGGAAAGTTCTCATGCTTGCCGATGGCAAACGCCGAACCGTCGGAAAGCTCGAACTCCGCCCACTCGTTTTCCCGAAGCGTCTCAGGCTTCTTTCCGATGAGCCCGGCGTAAAACTCGAGTGCCCTATTGAAATCCTTGACATTGTAGATGTGCGCGTCGATGCCGGTGACCATGAATTCCTCCGCAGGCTGTTGAAGCTGCGCA
>JAKAPO010000263.1 GCA_021807065.1 bacterium | reverse complement strand
AAATCACCCCAGCATTTGCTTCAGCGCCCGCCGACGCCGAAGATGTAGAGCGCAAACCCCAGCCAATGACGTTCATGACCACAAAATCTGCCTGCTTTTCAGCGACCTCCTAAGGAGCAGAGGAGCGGCTCACTTCGGCATCGAGGAACAGACCGCCGGCCGGCACGGCGCGTTCTGCGAGGTAGTCGCGGATGCCCTCTTGCCAAATTCGAAGCCGGATGCCCAGGCGCGCGAGCTTCGTGCAGTCGAGCGCCGAGTATTGAGGGCGTGCTGCAGCGCCCGAGCGCACCGGGGCGGAGCCGGGGACCGGTTTCGCTGAGACGCCCGCCTGCCGCATCGCCTCAGCGGCGAAATCGAACCAGGAGACCGGGCCCTCGTTGACTGCGTGGTAGAGCCCATAGTTTCCGGTCTCGGCGAGCGAGCGCAGTGCATCCGCTAGGTGCCCGGCGAACGTCGGTGAGGCGACGATCTCGGGCGAGATCGTAACCCGCTCGCCCGCCGCTGCGCGAGCGACGACCCGGTCGATGAAGGAGGGCTTGTCGCGGTGCTCCGCGTGCCCGTAGACGCCGCAGGTGCGCACGACGTAGACGCGTCCTCCCATGCGCGCCGCGGCCTCGCCGGCCAGTTTCGATGCCGCGTACGCAGAGAGCGGGTGCTCGGCATCGCTCTCGGTGTACGGACGCGCGGCGCGACCATCGAAAACATAGTCGGTGCTGATCGTCACGAACGCCGCGTCGAACTCCGCGCAGCGATGCGTCAGTGCGCGCACGGCATACGCATTGACTGCAAAGGCACGCTCCGGCTCGCGTTCGCAGCGGTCGACGTCGTGGAAGGCTGCACAGTTGACGACGAGCGCGGGGCGATAACGCTCGAACGCACGGCGGACGCTCTCGCCGTTCTCGATATCCAGCTCGTCGCGTGGCGGTGCGACGATCTGGGCACCCGTCCAGCGCCGCCGTATCGCGGTGCCGAGTTGACCGTACCCGCCGATGAGAAGTACGATGCCGCCCATGGAGTGTACGGCGCTATCTCTCGCGGGCAGTTTCGTGCTGCGTCTCGACGTCTTCGCGGATGATCGGGGTTACTTCAAAGAAGTCTACTCGCAAGCGCGTTACCATGATCTTGGGATCGCCGACGAGTTCGTGCAGGACAACGTCTCATGTTCGCAACGCGGCGTTCTGCGCGGTCTGCACGGCGATGCGCGCATGGCGAAGCTGGTCCAAGCGCTTGCGGGCGAAGCATTCGACGTGATCGTCGATTTCCGCCGCGGAAGCCCGACGTTCCTGAAATGGGAAGCGATCGTGCTGCGCGCCGGCGAGCACACGCAGGTGTACGTGCCCCGCGGCTTCCTCCATGGCTTTCTGGCCCTTGCCGACAACACGATGCTGCTCTACAAGCAGAGCGCGCTCTACGATAAGGGCTCGGAGATCGGCGTGGCGTGGGACGACCCATCGATCGGCATCGACTGGCCGCTCGGCGGGCGCACGCCGATGCTCTCCGCTAAAGATGGGTGCAACTCGTCGGTGAAGGACGTCGCGCCTTTGTAGCCATCGACACTCGCGCGCTCCAGCCGGCGTTGCTCCGCGACCAGTTGGTTGGCGCGGAAGAGCGCGTCGAACTCTCCTGCGTCGGCCCACCAGCCCTTCAGCACGTCGTAGCGGAGGCTGCCCTCGTCGATGTAGCAGTTGTTGATGTCGGTAATCTCGAGCTCACCACGCGGCGAACGTTGCAGCGTCCGGCAAAAATCGAAGACGCGCCGGTCGTACATGTAGACGCCGGTCACGGCGAAGGAACTCTTCGGATGCGCCGGTTTCTCCTCGATCCGCACGATACGCTCGCCGTCCAGCTCCGCCACGCCGAATCGTTCGGGATCCGCCACCTGCTTGAGGAGCACGCGTGCCCCCGTCCCCTGATTCTTGAATGCCTCTACGTATGGCGTGATGTCCTCTTGCAAGATGTTGTCCCCGAGGATGACGACGATGCGCTTGCCGGCGGCAAAGAACTCGCAAAGCGCAAGCGCCTCGGCAATGCCGCCCTCTCCCTCCTGATAGGTGTAGTCGAGATGCTCGAGGCCGAAGTCGCGGCCGTTCCCCAACAGCCGCAGGAAATCTCCCGCCGTCCGGCCGCCGGTCACGATCATAATCTCGGTGATTCCTGCCCGGACGAGCGTTTCGATGGGATAGTAGATCATCGGCCGGTCGTAAACCGGCAGCAGATGCTTGTTCGTCACCCTCGTGAGCGGCTGGAGCCTCTTCCCAAGCCCGCCCGCGAGGACGACGCCTTTCACGCAATGCCTCCGGTTGTTATGGGAACCTTAACCGGCGCGGCCTGATACTGAAGGGCGTAATACTCGGCGAAATCACCGCTCTTGAGCGGCCGCCACCACCGCTCGTTGGCCTTGTACCAATCGATCGTGCGATGCAGCCCGGCGACGAACGGCATGCCCGGCTCCCAGCCCAGCGCGCGCGCCTTCTCGGTATTCATCGCGTACCTGCGATCGTGTCCCGGCCGGTCCCCTACGTGGTGCACGTGCGTCAGCGGCGAGCGGCCGCAGGCCTTCAGCAGCATGTGCGTGATGTCCAGATTCGTGCGAGGATTGTTACCGCCGAGATTATAGACGTTGCCCGGCTCGCCATGTTCGAGGACGTGGAGAATCCCGCGTGCGTGATCCTCGACGTACAGCCAGTCGCGGACCTGCATGCCGTCGCCGTAGACCGGAACCAACTGATCGTCGATCAGGTTGGTGACGAAGAGCGGAATCAGTTTCTCCGGATACTGGTACGGGCCGTACGTATTGCTGCCACGCGTGATCAACACCGGCGCATCGTACGATTCGTAGTGCGCGAGCGCCAGCAGGTCGGCCGCCGCTTTGCTCGCGCTATACGGGCTGCGCGGGCGAAGCGGATCGTCTTCCGTCGACTCCCCCTCGGGGATATCGCCGTAGACTTCGTCGGTGGAGACTTGGAGAAAACGTTGAACACGGTACTCGCGAGCAGCGTCGAGCAGAACCTGCGTTCCGCAGACGTTGGTCGCGCAGAAGGCTGTTGCGTCGCGAAGGGATCGATCGACGTGCGACTCGGCCGCAAAGTTCACGATCGCGTCAACCCCCGCGCCGATCGCCGCGCGCACTACCGTGCGGTCGGCGATATTGCCATGCACGAAGCGGTAGCGGCTATCGTCCTCCAGGTCGTGCAGGTTCAATGGATTGCCGGCGTAGGTCATCGCGTCGAGGTTGATAACCTCGATATCCGGCCGCTCCCGCAGAAGAAGCCGGATGAAATGCGACCCGATAAAGCCCAAGCCGCCGGTGACTAAGCACCGCTCGATCCGCGCGTGTGCCCATGCTCCCGAAGTCATATCACCCCCGATGAAAAGCGCGCCCCTAGATCGTGAATAGCCCATTTCCGGCCGCTTGCCCTGCGGCCCTTTGCGGCCGGTTAGCCATACATTAAAACGGGTCCACCCACGTCTTCAAGCACCGGCCGGCAGGCGGCCTTCGCAGTTTTTTCGCAGGGGCAC
>JAKAPO010000262.1 GCA_021807065.1 bacterium | reverse complement strand
TTCCGATCTACGTAAAGTTGCCGGAACCATTCGCCTGCGGCGAGCAGGAGAATAGGCTGCCGACACCATCGGTTTCGTAGCTCGTTCCTTCCCAACTGAGCGTTGCTTCGTTGCCTTCACCGTACGGATGGCTGAACTCCGCCGAGTAGCCGTTTAGCTTGTCGAGTTCAAATTGCCGGTAATAGCTAAAGAATGCGGTCGGCTCGCTTACGCCGTTGTACGTCCTGTAGTTGAAGACGTCATGATTGACGCCATAGTACGTGTAGTCTTGGACAACCGGCACAAATGGCGAGTCAGTACCGCCATCGATGAGGCGATTCACGTTGGCGTGATAGTAACGAGCAACGATGGTGTTGTCGCCGAGCGAGGTCGTGATCTCGGCCTGCACGATCGGCTCGGAGTTGACTTCATTTTCCGTGCCGCCGGTAGAGCCGGGATACGGGCCGCCCGTCGTGCCCCAGAATCGCGTTCCGGGTGCGAACGATCCACTGTAGCCGTGGCCCGAGGCCGGGTCGAAGATGTCAGGCTGCAACGTGGATGCAGTGTTTGCATTCTGGTCGGCATACGATTCCGTAACCAAATAGCTCACGGTAACCCGCGTCGTATCCGAGAGATGATACTGCAGCTTGAACAGGTCGGCGGATTGGTTGAAGAAACCGTTATACGTGTAGCAGCATGCAACGAGTCCTTGGAGCAGGTACGGGCTCGTATTCGTGCCGACGATCTGCGAGCGGTTATCGTTATAGCTTGCGACGTTGCCGGTCGTGCCGTTCCAGCCGATGACGCCGTTCGGTCCAGGACCCGGGTTGAAATACACTGCTTGGTTATGGATCACGCCGGGATCGCTTACGCCGGCGAGAGCGACGACGAAACCGAGCTTGCCGTTGAGCACGGTGTCGGAGAGCCCGAGGTGCCAGTAGAAGCCACCGTCACTGATATAACCCGCGGCATAATCCGGCGTGAACGTAAGCGTCGGATCCTTGGTGTGGAAGTTCAGCGTGCCGCCGATCGCGTAATTGGTCTGCGGCGACATCGCACCGGGCCCTTTGACGAGCTCGATGCTCGAGAAGAGATAGCTGTTCAAGAACGTGGTGACGTAGTCGCCGTAGTCGACGACCGCAACGGGATGACCGTCGATCAGCGTCGCGGTTTCGTACGAAAGGCCGCCGCGAATATTCGGCACGACGATAGAGCCAGGCGATGCGCCATTTGCGCTCGACGTCGGATAGCTGATCTGCAAACCGGGAATTTGGTCGAGTGTATGATTGACCGAGTACTGTCCCTGGTTTTGGAAATCGACGGACGACAGCGTGTTGACGGCGGCAGTCGTCGTGTTGAACGTGCCGCGGCCGATCACGCTGACGTGCGCAATCGTGCGCAGCGAGGTGAACGTCGATACGGGCATCACGACCGCCAAGGTCTGGGCCGCGCCCGCTACGACCGCAATGTCATTGGTTGCGGTCTGGTATCCGGGATGCTCTACCGTCACGCGGTAGATGCCCGGGACGACGCTGGAAATCGAGAACGCGCCGTTCGCGCCGGTCGTCGTCGAGTAGACATGCGGGCCGACGAGTGTAACGACGGCACCGGGGATGGGAGCGCCTTCCGCGGTCTTTGCGGTCCCTGAGACCGATCCCGCAGTGGTGCCCTGGGCCACCTGGTTTGCATGCAGAACCGTCGCCGCGCTTACGGGTCCAACGGTCAGCGTCGCAAAGAGCAGGATGGCCAAAATGCGAGTGATATTGCTCACGTGTCCTCCGACTCTAAGGGGAAGTAGGGATGCATTGGGTGCCCGGCCGGCAAACTGACCGAGCCCGGGAAAGAGTGTAGAGCGTGCCAATTAAGCGCCCTTTAAACCTGGACGGGTGGGCTCCTGCTTACTTAACGCTCGGGGATCTTAGCGGCTTTGCGATCGGGTTAGGAAAGCGCGCTGCGCGTCGACCGGCGACCGCCCTGATTCGGGGTGAAGCCGCCGATAGCTGCCATCCGCAAGGAGCTCCCTGCTCCTGACGTTGTCGCGCAGCAGCGTGCCGAGAATACGCCGGTCCAGGACATCGGCGAGGACCCGGTCGTAAATGGGGACGGCCAACTCGACTCGCCGGTCGAAACTCCGGCCCATCCAATCTGCACTGGACACGAAAACTTCGCGCTCCCCGCCATTCTCGAAGACGTAGATGCGCGAGTGCTCGAGGAATCGGCCGACGATCGAACGGACGCGGATGCGTTCGCTGCGACCGCTGACGCCAGGCCGCAGGATGCACATGCCCCGCACGAGCAGATCGATCTCGACCCCTTCTTGACTTGCGCGATAGAGCGCGCGCGCGACGTCGAGATCGGTAATTGCATTCAACTTCGCACGAATGCCGCACGGCCGGCCGGCACGCGCGTGCTCGGTCTCCCGCTCGATGCGCGACAGCACGTCGCGGCGCATCGTCACCGGCGAAACGAGCAGGTCGTCGAAATCGGTGACCTTTGAAAAGCCGGTCAGCGCGTTGAACAGCGAAACGGTGTCGGCGCCCAATCGCGGCCGGCAGGTGAAGAGGCCGAGATCCGTATAGATACGCGCGGTCTTTTCGTTGTAGTTTCCGGTACCGAAATGCATGTAGCGCCGCAATCCGTCTTCGTCTTGCCGGATCACCATCAACACTTTCGCGTGCACTTTCAATCCCGGAAAACCGTAGACGACGTGAACGCCCGCGCGCTCCAAGCGTCGCGCCCATTCGATATTGCTTTGCTCGTCGAAGCGCGCCTTGAGCTCGATGACGACCGCGACTTGCTTGCCGTTCTCCGCCGCTTCGAGAAGTGCACCGACGATCGGCGAGTTCGAACCCGAGGTACGGTAAAGAGTCGCCTTGATGGCGAGCACGTCGGCATCGGCGGCCGCCTGCTGTAGGAACTGAATAACCGGGTCGAACGAATCGTACGGGTGATGCAGCAAGACGTCGCCTTCGCGAATGAGCGCGAACATATCGGTGATGCCGCGTAAGCGCTGCGGAATACCGGGCCGAAACGGCTGATCGCGCAACTCTCCGTATCCGGGAAGATCGATCAGCTGCTGCAGGTCCCCGAGCGCCATGAGCCCGTCGATCTCGTAGCAGTCGAGCGGCCCGAGCCCGAGCGACTTCAATAAGAAGTCGCGCATGTACTCGGGCATGCCCCGCTCGATCTCCAGCCGCACGGGTTCGCCGAA
Source organism: bacterium (assembly GCA_021807065.1). Classification (GTDB taxonomy): domain Bacteria; phylum Vulcanimicrobiota; class Vulcanimicrobiia; order Vulcanimicrobiales; family Vulcanimicrobiaceae; genus Tyrphobacter. The sequence continues at coordinate 329 of JAKAPO010000262.1, read as the reverse complement.
CCTTCGCCGTTGCAGCTCCGACTCGATCGCCTGCAACAGATCGTCCGCCTCGTCTTCCTGCAAATCTAAATCGGCGTCGCGCGTGACACGAAACAGATAGGCTTCGCGGATCGCCATGCCGGGAAAGAGCGCGCCGAGGTGACGCGCGATCAAATCCTCGAGCAAGACGAAGCGCCGCTCGCCTTCGCGTACCGGCTCGACCGCCACGAATCTCGGCAGCGTCGCCGGAATTTTCACGCGAGCGAAATGCAGTACCGGTCCTTCGGCCGTGTTCTCCTCCAATTCGACGGCAAGCGAGAGCGAAAGGTTCGAGATGTACGGGAACGGGT
>JAKAPO010000017.1 GCA_021807065.1 bacterium | reverse complement strand
GGCGCGCGGCGCTCGTCGCGGTGCTAGCCGACCGATTCGGACACGATGCGATCACGCTGCTCGATGCCGCGACCTTTGAGCCTTCGAAAACGGCGGAGTGCGCGGCGTTGCTCTTCGGCGAACGCAAGGCGCAGCGCAAAGGACCTCGCACGCTCATCGTGACCGGACGCAGAGATGCGAGCGCTGCTAGTCTCCGACGCACGGTGCGCAATCTGTCACGGGCCGCCATTACCGATTGCGGGGCGCTCGACGTAAAGGACGTGCTCGGATGCGAGCGCTTGATCCTGACGACCGCCGCGTACGACGAGATCGTCGCAGCACTGACGAAGAGCACCCGCTAAATGGAGGCGCGAGACATCATCGTTTCACCTCGTATCACCGAGAAGGCCATGGCCAACGCGCTCGAAGCCCAGTACACGTTTCATGTACATCCGCGGGCGACGAAGACTCAGATTCGGCACGCGATCGAAGAGATCTTCAAAGTCAACGTCGTGAAAGTAAATACGGTAAACGTGCTAGGAAAGGCGCGAGTATATGCTCGGGGTCGCGTACGCACGAGCGGGGAGCGCAGCGACTTCAAGAAGGCCGTCGTCACGCTGCGCAGGGGTCAGAAGATCGAACTGGGCGGCGTCAACTACTTCGAGCAGTGATTCACATGTGGTGCATCTTCGATCGCTTCGTTGCTCAGCTTTCTCCCCCATGGGCGCGCTACGCTTCTCGCGCCTCGCGCTTCAAGCGCATGACACGCGAATCCGGTGGCCGAAATAATGCCTGTTAAGAAGTATAGGCCTACCAGTCCCGGACGGCGGTTCGTCACGACCGTCGACTTCTCCGATTTGAGCAAGGTGGAGCCGGAACGTGCGTTGCTCGAGGTTCGTAAGAAACACTCCGGCCGCAACTTCAACGGGCATATTACCGTGCGTCACAAGGGCGGCGGGACCAGAAAACTCTACCGGCTGATCGATTTCAAACGCGCCAAGGATGGAATCCCGGCCAAGGTCGCGACGATCGAATACGACCCGAATCGCTCCGCGCGCATCGCGCTTCTGCACTATCGAGACGGCGAGAAGCGATACATCTTGGCGCCGCTTGGCTTGCGGGTGGGGGACGTGCTCGAGTCGGGTACCGGCGCAGACATCAGGACCGGCAACGCGCTGCCTATCAAGAACATCCCGGTCGGAACGATGATCCACAACATCGAGCTGCGTCCGGGTCAAGGCGGCAAGCTGGTGCGTTCCGCCGGAGTCGGCGCGCAACTGATGGCCAAGGAAAACGAATACTCGCAGGTGCGGATGCCGTCGGGCGAGGTGCGGAAGATTCACGTCAACTGCCGCGCGACGATCGGCCAGCTCGGAAATCTCGACCACGAGAATCAGATCATCGGTAAGGCCGGTCGTACTCGCCATCTCGGCAAGCGTCCGAGCGTGCGCGGCATCGCGATGAATCCGGTAGATCATCCACACGGCGGCGGTGAGGCGCGCTCGACGTCGGGTCGCCCGCCGACCACACCATGGGGTCAGATGACGATGGGCAAGAAGACGCGGCGTAACAAGCGGACGGCAACGATGATCGTGCGCAAGAGGAAGTCATAGATGAGCAGATCGCTCAAGAAGGGGCCGTTTGTTGCGGCGCATCTTCTGAAGAAGGTCGAGAAACTCAACGAAACGCGCGAACGCCGCGTAATCAAGACGTGGAGCCGAGCCTCGACGATCGTTCCCGCGATGGTTGGCCAGACGATCGGCGTACATAACGGAAAGGCACACGTTCCGGTTTACGTCTCCGAGAATATGGTGGGACACAAGCTTGGGGAGTTCGCGCCGACGCGCATCTTCCGCGCGCACGGCGGCGAGAAGTCGACGGTGAAGACGGAGACGCCGCAGTCGTGACGCAACCGATATCCCAGGCCGCCGCGCACCTGCGCTTCATGCGCATGGCGCCACGGAAATTGCGTCGCGTCGCGAACGCTATCCGGGGCAAAAGCGTGCGAGAAGCGCTCGTGCTGCTGAAGTTTGCCGGCGTCTATGCAGCGGAGCCGCTCGAACGGCTCCTGCGCAGCGCAGTTGCCAATGCGGGTGCAAACCACAACATGAACACGGACGATTTGTATATTCGCAAGATCACGGTCGATGGCGGACCCGGCGGAAAATTTACTAAGCGGCTCGATCCGAGAGCGCAGGGTCGCGCGTACTTCAAACGCAAGCGGCTCTCGCACGTCACGATCGTAGTCGGCGAGCAACCCCTCAAGCGGATGCGCCGGGCAGGACCGGGTGCATCGCTGGCGATCGCGCGGCAATCGCGCGGCGCTGCCGGCGGCCGTCGCAAGCGCGCGGCGGCTGGAGTCGGAGCATAGGGAAGCATGGGACACAAGATTCATCCGGTCGGCATGAGGCTGGGCATCACGCGCACGTGGGACAGCCGCTGGTTCGAGAAAAAGCACTACGTAGACTGGTTGCATGAAGACGCGAAGGTGCGATCGTTCTTTAACAAGCTGATGCGCCCAGCGGCCATAAGCAAAGTCGAAATCGAGCGCCGCGCAAATCAAGCGCGCGTCATCGTGAACACCGCAAAACCCGGCATCATCATCGGTAAGCGCGGTGTCGGCATAGACGATATTCGCAAGAGCCTCGAACAGCTGACCGGTAAGAACGTGCAAGTCAACGTGATGGAGATCAAACATCCGGAGCTTGATGCGCGGCTCGTCGCGCAGAACATCGTCGATCAATTGGAGAAGCGCATCGCGTTTCGCCGGGCGATGAAGCAGGCGATATCGCGATCCATGAAGGCCGGAGCGCGAGGCGTCAAAGTGCAGGTCTCGGGTCGGCTCGGCGGCGCGGAGATCGCTCGCAGCGAGCGAAACGCCGAGGGGAAAGTCCCGCTGCACACATTGCGCGCCGACATCGACTTCGCCACGGTTGAGGCGTTCACGACGTTCGGGCGGATCGGCGTCAAAGTATGGATCTATCGTGGCGAGGTGCTTCCCGAGCAACCGCGCGGAGAGGGACGATCGCCGGTGCCCGAGCGGCGTCGAGAACGGGGCGGACGCGGACGGCGTTCGACGCGCGAGAGCGGCAACGCCGAACCGGTTCCGGCCGAGCCCGTGCCGAGTGCTTCGCCGGCGGAGCCCGCTCTCGCGCCTGCGCTCGCCGCGAGCGAGTCCGTAGGGGAGCTGCGGTAATGTTGACGCCCAAACGCGTGAAATGGCGCAAGGCGCAGCGCGGCCGCATGAGCGGTAAGGCGATACGCGGGAGTTCGCTGACGTTCGGCGAGTACGGATTGCAGGCTCTCGAGCCGTGCTGGATGACGAACCGGCAGATCGAAGCGGCACGTATCGGCATGACGCGACACATCAAACGTGGCGGCAAGGTCTGGATCAAAGTGTTCCCCGACAAGCCGGTGAGTAAGAAACCCGCCGAGGTCCGCATGGGCTCGGGTAAAGGCAACCCTGAGTACTACGTTGCGGTCGTGCGGCCAGGCCGCGTGCTCTTCGAGCTTGCCGGCGTCGAGCCAACGACCGCGCGAGAAGCGTTGCAACGCGCGGCTTCAAAGCTCCCGATCAAGACGCGAATCCTATCTCGCGAGGAGACACGCTGATGAAGAGGCACGCGCTCGCAGAGCTTCGGGCGTTGACGATACCCGAACTCGAACAGAGGGCCAAAGAGATGAAATCGGAGTTGTTCAATCTACGCTTCGCTCTTCGCACCGGCCATCTGACCGACGTCAGTAAGCTACGCGAGATGCGGCGCTCGTACGCCCAAGTGCAGGTCGTTATCTGTGAGAAACGCTTGAGATCCGACGGAGCAGCCTGATGGAAACCAAAGGCAGCCGCGGCCAACGGCGGGTGAAACTCGGACGCGTCGCTTCCGACAAGATGGACAAGACCATCGTCGTCGTCGCGGAGACGCGGGTGCCGCACCGGGTCTACGGCAAGATCGTCCGGAAGTCGTCGCGCTTCAAAGCCCACGACGAGCGCAATGAGGCGAGGACCGGAGATCTGGTTCGCATCGCCGAGTGCCGCCCGTTGTCACGCGAGAAGCGCTGGCGTCTGCTCGAGATCGTGGAGCGCGCGAAGTGATCCAGCAAGAGACCCGGTTGAAGGTGGCCGACAACTCCGGCGCACGCGAACTGCTGGTGATCCACATTTCCGGAGGCGGCAGGCACCAGTACGCCCATGTCGGCGACATCGTCGTCGGAACGGTCAAGGCCGCCATTCCGGGGGCGGCGGTGAAGAAAGGCCAGGTCGTCAAGGCGGTAGTGGTCCGCACAAGCGCTCCGATTCGCCGTACGGATGGATCGGTCGTACGCTGCGACGACAACGCATGCGTCATCATCAAGGGCGAGAAAGACAATCTCGATCCGCGTGGGACGCGCGTCTTCGGTCCAGTCATGCGAGAGCTTCGCGACCGAGGGTTCTTGAAGATCGCGTCGCTCGCGCCGGAGGTCCTATGAAGACGTGGATCCTCAAGGGCGATACCGTTATGGTACTGCGCGGCAAGGAGAAAGGTAAACGCGGTATCGTGAAGGCGGTCTTCCCCGCGCGTGGCACGGCGATGGTCGAGGGCGTCAACGTCGTTAAGCGGCACTCGAAACCGCAACCGCAGCAGCAACAGTCGAACATGGGCGCCGCACCGCGTACCGGCGGTATCATCGAAAAAGAAGCGCCGCTGCCGCTCGAAGCCCTGCAATACGTATGCGAAGCCTGTAAATCGCCGACGCGCTTGCAGCGCGGCGAAACGAAGGAGCATCGTCGCGCGCGCATTTGCGCACGCTGCGGTGAGCCGGCGCGCGAGTCGGCGAAGAGCGCCTAGGGAATCCTACATGGCATCACGGTTGAAGGAACGTTACGAATTACAGGTGCGATCGCGGTTGCGCGAGCGATTCGGCTATCGCAACGCGCACGAGGTTCCAAAGCTGGAGAAGGTCGTGGTCAACATGAGCGTTGGCGAGGCGATCGTCAATCCAAAGGCTCTCGACAGTGCCGTTGCAGAGCTGACCGCAATAACGGGACAGAAACCGATTGTCGCCAAAGCGAAGAAATCGATCGCGGCGTTCAAGCTTCGCGCCGGCGTAAACATCGGGGCAAAGGTGACGCTGCGTGGCGATCGCATGTACGTGTTCCTGGACAAGCTGTTCAATATCGTACTGCCGCGTATTCGCGACTTCCGCGGGCTGCCGCAACGCTCGTTCGACGGTCGCGGTAATTACAACTTGGGCTTGCGCGAGCAGCTCGTCTTTCCGGAGATCAACTACGACAAGGTGGACAAGGCACGAGGCATGGACATTACGATTGTGACTACGGCGAAGACCGATGAAGAGGCTTCCGAGTTTCTCGTGGCGATGGGTCTACCGCTCCAGTCGGCGGCGAGGAAATAGCGTCGTGGCCAAGACGAGCATGATCATGAAGTCGAGGCGGTCGCCGAAGTTTGGCGTTCGCCGTCACAATCGATGCAAGGTTTGTGGCCGGCCCCGCGGATATCTGCGGCGGTTCGGCATGTGCAGAATTTGCTTTCGTGAAGGAGCGCATGCGGGGGTCATTCCAGGCGTAACCAAGGCATCATGGTAACCAGAGCGATCGAAGGGAGTGGGGAGTAATGAACGATCCGATCGCGGACATGCTGACGCGAATCCGGAATGCGAACATGGCCGCGCATCCCACGGTAGACGTTCCCGCGTCACGGGTCAAGACGGCTATCGCGCAAATCCTCAAAGACGAGGGTTTCATCGAAAACTTCGAGCCCGTTGCGGGAGGCCATCAGGGCAAACTGCGCATCGTGTTGCGTTATGGGCCGGAGAAGGAGCGTGTGCTAACGGGGCTGCGTCGCATCTCGCGTCCGGGATTGCGCGTCTACACCTCAAAGACGATGATCCCACGCGTGCTGGGAGGTCTCGGACTCGTCATTATCTCGACTCCGCAAGGTATTATGTCTGGAAAACGCGCTCGCAAGATAGGGGTAGGCGGCGAAGTGCTCGCCTACGTCTGGTAGATTTATGTCGCGCATAGGGCAGCTGCCGATTCAGGTTCCGAGCGGCGTGAGCGTGAACGTCGAGGACGGCGAGGTTCACGTCAAGGGTCCGAAAGGTGAGTTACGGCAGCGTTTCCTCAGTGGCGAGGTTTCGGTGAGCCTGTATGGGTCGCTCGTTCGCGTTGCGCGCAACGGTAATGCGCGGCAGCAGCGCGCCGCGCACGGCCTGACGCGAACGCTGATCCAGAATATGGTCGTGGGTGTAACGAAGGGGTACCGAAAGAGCTTGGAACTTCAAGGCGTCGGTTACCGAGTGACCAAGGCGGGTGAGAAGTTGAACTTGACGCTTGGCTTCTCGCATCCGGTCGAATACAAGGCGCCAACGGGGATCACGCTTACGCTCGAAGGCCAGAACAAGATCCACATCGACGGCATAGATAAACAGTGCGTCGGGCAGGTCGCTGCGGAGATCAGAGCGCTGCGTCCGCCGGAGCCGTACAAAGGCAAGGGCATCCGCTACGAGCGTGAAGTCGTGCGCAAGAAACTGGGCAAGGCGGCAAAGGCAGGTAAGAAGTAATGCCGCACCCTTCGAAGGCTGTTGCGCGGCGTACGCGGCACGAGCGAATTCGCCGAAAGATCGCCGGCACGCCGCAGCGGCCGCGTCTGGTGATCCACCGCAGCCTGCACCACATTTACGCCGCGCTCGTGGACGACGAGAGAGGTCACACGCTCGTCGCGGTTTCCACGCGCGAGAAGACGTTCGGTCAGGATGCGTCCCGCACAAACCTGGAAGCCGCCAAGGCCGTGGGAGCAGCGATAGCGGCCAAAGCGAAGGCGGCTGGATATGCGCGCATCGTTTTCGATCGTGCAGGTTACAAGTATCATGGCCGAGTGCGCGCGCTCGCGGACGCGGCACGTGAGGCTGGATTGGAGTTCTAGACGCCGATGCAATATCGTACGGGCAGGGAACGTGACGGCAGTGGTCTGGAGGAGACGGTCGTGCGCGTCAATCGCGTTGCGAAGGTAGTTAAGGGAGGCAAGCGTTTCAGCTTCAGCGCGCTGGTCGTCGTGGGCGATCGGAATGGCCGGGTTGGGTTCGCCATCGGCAAGGCCGGCGAAGTACCCGAAGCGATCAGGAAGGGGGTCGAGAAGGCGCGACGCGGGCTGATAACGGTTCCCATGGTGGAACGTACGATTCCGCATCCCGTCACGCATCAGGCCGGAGCGGCACGCGTGGTGTTAAAACCGGCCGCGCCGGGCACCGGTGTGATCGCAGGTGGCTCGATGCGCGCGGTGCTCGAATTGGCCGGCATACACGACATTCTCACGAAGTCTCTGGGGACAAACAACCCGATCAACGTAGTGCTCGCAACCGTCGAGGCGCTGCGATCGCTGAAAACCGGCGAGATGGCGGCGTCGCTGCGAGGCAAGAGCGTCAAGGATATTTTTGCGGCCTAAGGTTCGCATCGAAATTTATGGCAGAGAAGAAGAAAGCAAAGAAGACACCCGCGCGACGTCCGGTAGCCATGAAACCGGCGGCTACGAAGGCGCGCCCGAAGAGGGCACCCGCGAAGGCAGCCGTCCCGGAGGCGGCTGCCGAGCCGAAAGCAACGAAAAGAGAGGCGCCCCAAGCGGTGGCGCAGCCGCGTCCGGGGTCGATAACGCTTGGAGCGCTGCGACCGGCGAAAGGTAGCCGCCCGAAGCGCCAGCGCATCGGACGCGGGCACGGTTCCGGCATGGTGAAGACCGGCGGCGAAGGCGGCAAAGGCCAAACGGTTCGTTCCGGCGGCGGGAAGGGAAGGCACTTCGAGGGCGGTCAGACGCCGTGGGCACGGCGTCTGCCGCATCGCCGCGGGTACTCGCAGAAGGCCCGGGACATCGGGCATTTTCGCTCGAGGTACGCGGTCGTGAACTTGCATCAGTTGGCAGAATGGGATGCCGCGGTCGAGGTTTCACCCGAATCGTTGCGCGAGCGCGGAATCGTCAGAAGCGTCCGCGACGGCGTGAAGATCCTCGGCGGAACGAAGAGCGGCAAGACGCTGCCCAGCGGTTTGCATTTCCGCGACGTCCTCTTTTCCCAGAGCGCGCGTGAAACGCTTGAAGCCGGTGGCGCGCAACTGACCGATCCCGAGAGAGTCTCAGAGGCTTCCTAGGTGTTCAACAACCTTCGCGCCGCGATTCTCGTCCCCGAGATTCGCAAGCGAATCGGCTTCGTTTTCTTTGCGTTCGCGTGGTTCATCTTCATGATCCACGTGCAGCTGCCGAACATCAATCAAGCTGCATGGCAGCAAGTATTGCAGGGAAATCTCTTTTTCGGCTTGCTCGGATTTCTCTCGGGCGGGGCGCTGCAGCGGCTCTCGATCATCGCGATGGGCATTACGCCGTTCATCAACGCGTCGATCATCATGCAGCTCATGACGGTCGTGCTGCCGCAGCTCGAGGAACTGGCGAAGAAAGGCGGTGAGGAAGGCCGTAAGAAGATCGGGCAGTACACGCGGTGGCTAACGATCGTGCTTGCCACGGGGCAGGCGACGTTCATGGCGAACGCGATGCGCGCCCACGGCGTTTTCTACGATACGAGCCTCGAGTATCTGCTCTTTGCGATCCTCGCGATGATTGCCGGAACGATGTTTCTCATGTGGCTCGGCGAGCAGATCAGCGACCGCGGCATCGGCAACGGCGTCTCGCTCATCATTTTCATCGGCATCGTTCTTCGCTATCCCACGTACGTTTCGCAAACGTATTCAACCGCTGCGCAGGGCGGCCTGAGCCTGTTGAATCTCGTGATCTACATCGTAGTCGCGATCATCACGATCATCTCGATCGTTTTCCTTTATCAAGGGCAACGCCGCGTTCCGGTTCAGCAAGCACGGCGCGTGGTCGGTAGAAAACTCTTTGCCGGACGCTCCACCTACATTCCGTTGCGGCTGAACAATGCCGGCGTCATCTCGATCATCTTTGCGATCTCGCTGATGACGCTGCCCCAGACGCTGCTGTCATGGGTGAGCCGGCCGGGCGGCGGCGCGACCGGCCCGCTGGCGGCCGTCAGCAGCTGGTTCGCGGCATACTTCTCGTACGGATCGCCGCTGTACGATATCTTATATTTCGTGCTCGTGGTGGTGTTCACGTTCTTCTACAGCTCGATCGTGCTCAATACGCGCGACGTCGCCGACAACCTCAAGAAATCAGGATCATTCATTCCCGGTATCAGGCCGGGACAGCCGACAGTCGATTATCTCAACAAGATTCTCTATCGCATCACGACTGCTGCGGCGATCTTTCTGGGCGTTCTGGCGGTATTACCGGGCGTACTCCAACAAGGCTTGAGCATCACGACGTTCTATCTCGGTTCCACCTCGCTACTCATCGTTGTCGGTGTGGCGCTCGACACGATCAATCAAATCGAAGCACGTCTAGCAATGCGCGACTACAAAGGCTTCATCAAGCGGTAGGCGTGAGGGTGCCGACAAACGTGGTTTTCCTCGGCGCGCCCGGTGCAGGGAAGGGGACGCAAGCGAAGGTATTTCAGGAGCGCTACGGATATCGCCAACTCTCGACGGGCGAGATTCTGCGGGATCATTGCAGACGCGGTACGGCATTGGGCCGCGCTGCAGACGGATACATGCAACGAGGCGAGCTGGTGCCGGACGATCTGATCGTGCAGATGGTTCGGCGGGAGTTGCCTCCCGCAAACGAAGGCATCATCTTTGACGGTTTCCCGCGCACCACCGAGCAGGCAAGAGCGCTCGACGACATGCTCGCGAAGCGGGGCTACGGCTTGCCGGTGGCCATCTACTTCTCGGTTGACGAACGCGAAGCCGAGGAGCGGATGCTGAAACGGTCGAGAGCGGACGACGATCCAGAGGTTATCAGAAGGCGATTCCAAGTGTTCGAAGCGCAACGCGATGCCGTCGAACGCTACTATAAGGAGCCGTCTCACCGTTTTCACGTGATCGATGCCTCGAAGCCTGTTGAAGCAGTCACCAAGGAGATCGAGGATCTACTCGCGTTACGGCCGTCGCCTTCGGTGACGCCGTGATTACGCTGAGATCCGCTCGCGAGATCGAGGCAATTCGGCGCAGCGGCAAAATAACGGCCGCGGTATTAACCGTGCTGATGCAGATGGCCAGGCCGGGAATGGCTACGCGGGAGTTGGATCGCATCGCCGAACGTGGGATCCGCGAGCGCGGTGGGGTGCCGACGTTCAAAGGATATCGAGGCTTTCCGGCATCGGTCTGTGTCTCGGTGAACGACGAAGTCGTGCATGGTATCCCCGGAACGTACGTCTTGCGCGATGGCGATCTGCTATCGATCGACCTTGGGACGACGCTCGACGGATACGTCAGCGACAGTGCGATTACGATCGGCGTGGGTACTGTATCTCAGCCGGCACAACAGCTGCTGGACGTCACGCAGGAATGCCTGATGCTCGGAGTAGCAAAGATGCGGTCCGGCGCGCACGTCGGAGATATCGGCGCAGCCGTGCAGGAGCATGCCGAACGCCACGGATACGGCGTCGTTCGAGAGTTGGTCGGTCACGGCGTGGGGCGCGAGATGCACGAAGAACCCCAGGTGCCGAACTACGGCCGGCGCGGTAGCGGGCCGCTGCTGCGTCCCGGTCTCGTGCTCGCAGTAGAACCGATGATCACGCAGGGCGACCGGGCAATCGTCATCCGCGAAGACGGCTGGACAGTCGTTACGGCAGATGGTAAACTCGCAGCGCACTTCGAGCACACGATCGTCGTCACGGAGCGGGGGCCGAGGATACTGACCCTGCGCGAAGTCGGCGAGCATCCGAGCGCGGAGGCCTTTCGCCCGGATGCCGAACGCAACATGGCCGCCTTGTAGCTAGGAAAATGCGATGAAAGTCCGTCCGTCCGTCAAGAGGATTTGTGAAAAATGTAAGATCATCCGCCGCCAGGGTAAGGTGCGTGTGATCTGCGAGGCCAATCCGAAACACAAACAGGTGCAGGGGTAGTTGATGGCTGTGCTTCGACTGCGCTCGCTTCACGAACGCGGTCAGCATGGCAACAGCAGTAAACATGACAACAAAGGAAAGCTATAGAAGCAGGGAACCCAGAGAATCATGGCTAGAATCGCCGGTATAGATCTTCCGCGCGAAAAGCGCATCGAGGCGGCTCTTACGTATATTTACGGCATAGGAGCCTCCACCGCACGACGGTTGCTGACGCATTCGGGCGTAAACCCGAGCGTGCGGGTCAAAGACATGAGCGAGGAAGAGGAGAAGCGGTTACGCGACGCAATCGATCAACTCCAGCTGCGTGTCGAGGGCGATCTGCGCCGGGAAGTGCAGGGCAATATCAAGCGCCTCATGGACATCGGCTGCTATCGCGGGTTACGCCACCGCCGCGGTCTTCCGGTGCGAGGTCAGCGTACGAAGACGAACGCGCGCACCCGCAAGGGGCCCAAGCGTACCGTCGCCGGAAAGAAGAAAGTTCTTGCTAAGAAGTGAACTCGCGCCGCGTCATCCTAAGCCGGAATCCGTCTCGCTGCCGCTCGCTTCGCGCATCCGGCGATCGGGCTCGCTCGGCCTCTGCGCCACTCCGTCCTCCTGACGCAGCGGCGCATTCACACGCCGCTCGAAGGACTTCGGCGTAGGGCTGAACTCGGCCCTCACTCGCCGAATGCTGTACCCAGTGATTTACGTTGGCACGTGCGGGTACGCGTACCGCGATTGGGTTGGGCCGTTCTATCCGACACGGCCCCACCATATGTCCCCCGACGAATTTCTGCCATACTATGCGACGAAGTTCCGTGCGGTCGAGATCGACACCACGTACTACCACGTCCCGAAATGGCGGAACATCCACGCCCTCAACCGTAGGACGCCGTCCGATTTTCGCTTCAGCTTCAAGGCGCCGTCAACGGTGACGCATCCTCCGGAGGTACGCGCTCGCGTGCACGACGACGCGCAGCTCCTTGTGGAACGGCTTTCGGCGGTACGTGCCTCCGGGAAGCTTGCGTGTATCCTCGCCCAATTCCCGAACTCGTTTGGCGTCAGCGAAGCCAACGAAGACTACGTACGGCGCGTGGTCGAGGCGTTCGACGGCATTCCGGTCGTCGTCGAATTCCGCCGGAGGCAATGGCAGTCGCCGAAGACGTTGGCGCTCTTGAGAGAGATCGGAGCGGGGTATTGTAACGTCGACATGCCGTCGTACGATACTCTGCTTATGCCGTCGGCAGACGCCACGAGCAGGCTCGGATACGTGCGGATGCACGGGCGCAACGCGCAGACGTGGTGGACTGGAACGAATGTAACGCGCTACGACTATGACTACCAAGCCGAGGATTTGGTTCCATGGAGCGATCGCGTTGCCGAATTAGAGGCACAGACGGAAGAGACATTTGTCTTTTTCAACAATCACGCTCGAGGACAAGCTGCGCGAAACGCACAGCTCATGGAATCCCTTCTGGAGGAGCGGTACGGCGAGTCGGCGCCGAACATCGTCGCGATCCCGCCTGAAGCCCCGGCGGAGCAGCCATCGTTTCCCGGCTTCTAGGTGTCTCCCCAAGTTTGGACCGTGCTTCTGTAGGGGAATAAGGCCGCTAGACGGACAAGAGGTTACTCGTCCAGCAACCCGCCATTCAGAAGGTTCATAAGGTAAGGAGGCTTTCGTGAAACGATTCGCTACCGGGGCCCTTGCGATGCTGAGCGCTGCGTTCCTGACGGCAACGTTGACGCCAGCGGCGTACGCGCAGAGCACCCCATCACCATCGCCACCAGCTATGACCCCGATGTCGGCCCCCGCGACCCCAGCGCCACCGCCGGCGAACTTTGGATCGCCGCCGTCGGGAGCGATCCCGATTCTCTACAACGATCACCACGTGTACACGAAGCCGGACACGTTGCGGCACGATCGTGTCCTGGCCGCGCTCGTTCGTGGAGATACGATTTTGATTCCGTTGCGCTCGATGTTCGAGCAGATGGGTGCGACGGTTTCGTATAACGCGGCGAACCGGACCGTTACCGTTCAGAAACCCGGCGCATCGGTCATCGTGACGGTTGGCAAACCGGAAGTCATCATCAACGGCGAGTCGCGCCCGCTCGACGTGCCTCCCATCATCTATCATGGCACCGTGCTCGTTCCGGTGCGTGTGATCTCGGAAGGTATGGGCGCATACGTGCAGTGGCTGCAGGATCGCCACCTGGTAGTGGTCCGTTACCTGCCGCCGACGCCTCCGCCACCGCCGTCGACACCGGCTCCGCCGCCGCCACCGCCGCCGCCAACGCCGACACCGGCGCCGATCATCCACGAACTCTACGTTGCCGGCGACTACATCATCTCGCCGACGATCTACAACGAGTTCAGCCCCGGTAACAAGGGGACGTCGGACTACGCCGTACGCGGCGCCTTCGAGTTCAACACGGGCAACATTCCATGGATGGTCGCTGGCGATTATCGTAACTGGCAGTACCCGCACGATTGTGCGGGTCCGAGCGATCCGGAATGCCTGGTGACGGACATAGGCGGCATCGGCGCGTCATTCGTGCCGCCGTTCACCGCTCGCGAGCAGGACGTCGACGCGCGACTGGGCGTGCGCATTCTGCAACCGAGAGTCTATCTCGGCGTTGGATACCTTTGGCGCTCGAACAACTACGGCTACCCGACGATGAGCAGTTGGGGAGTAGGGCTCGAGAAACTACCGGATCTCGACCACGCGCTCTCGGTCTATGGCAGCGTCTGGTACTACCCGAACACCTACGGCTACTACAACTCGCCTAGCTTTTCGTACAAGCTGGAATACCGGGTTCTCAAGTACCAGGTCGGAGTAGCGTGGGATATAGCGAACAGCCCGGTCTTCGTTGAGGCCGGTTGGCTCGGCGACAGCGGTCGGGCCTCCAGCGTCAACGACCCGGCGTCGTTCACCCACAACGGGCCGTATGCCGGAATCGGTCTGCGGTTCCTGTATCCATAGAGGAAATAGAGCGGGAAAGCGAGCGAGAGGGGTCCAATGCGGGCCCCCTCGTTGACGCTGAGACCGCGCTGCGGTAGTATAGCGACTTGGTGCCGCACTGCCTCTATGCCCCGTCTCCTTTGGAGGCGGCTGGAGAGCAGGCTCTGCCGTCACCTTTGTTGTGTTCCCTCCGGAGTAGTGTTTGGCAGCGAAGAAGCAAACCAAGACGCGCCGTAAGCGTGAAGTCAAGAACGTCCAATCGGGCGTCTCGCATATTCACGCTTCCTTCAATAATACGATCGTGACGATCGCCGACGCGCATGGGAACGTGCTGTCGTGGGCTTCGGCCGGCAACCTCGGCTTCAAAGGGTCGAAAAAGTCGACGCCCTTCGCAGCCCAGATGGCCGCCGAAGCTGCGGCGCGCAAGGCCATGGAGCACGGCCTGAAGACGACCGAAGTTTTGGTCAAGGGACCCGGGGCGGGTCGCGAAGCTGCGATTCGCTCGCTGCAAGCGGCGGGGCTGGAGATCACGCTCATTAAGGATGTTACGCCGATCCCGCACAACGGCTGCCGCCCGCCGAAGCGCAGGAGGGTCTGATGTCGCGGTACATCGGGCCCGTCTGTCGCCTCTGCCGGCGCGAGACCGCTGCCAGCAAGACCGGCGAGAAAATCAAGCTCTTCCTGAAAGGCGATCGCTGCCTCACGCGCAAGTGCGCGGTCGAGCGGCGAGGCACTGCACCTGGACAGAAGACGGCTGGGAAAGCGAGGACCAAGACGTCGGAATACGGTCGGCAGCTGCGCGAAAAGCAGAAGATGCGACGCTATTACGGCGTGCACGAGACGCAGTTCGAAAAGTACTTCAGCGAAGCTGCGCGCGTCCCAGGGCAGACCGGCCGGACATTCTTGCAGCTACTGGAACGGCGGCTCGATAACGTGATCTATCGCCTGAATCTCGCAGCCAGCCGCGCTCAAGCGAGGCAACTCGTATCGCACCGGCATTTTCGCGTCAACGATAAGATCGTCAACGTTCCGTCATACGTCGTTAAGCCCGGTGACATTGTTTCGATTGGCGAGCGGAGCCGTAAGGCGACGGTCGTCGAGTCAAATCTGGAGGCCGCCCGTAACAGCAGGCCGCCGGAGTGGCTGGAATGGGACGAACAACAGTACAGCGCAAAGGTGTTGCAGCTCCCAGCGCGCGAGCAGATCGACGCACCGGTCGACGAGCAACTCATCGTAGAATACTACTCCCGTTAATAGCCGCTAGGCGTAGGATCGGACCAGCCCGTTTGGCCGGAGCCGGATAACGTAAGCGGTACAAAGGATCGAAAAGAACGCATGACCACTCTAGAGGCACCTACCGGCGCGAATATCGAAGTTCGCGAACGCCGGGAGAACTACGCCAAATTTGTCATCGAGCCGCTCGAGCGCGGTTTCGGCATCACCCTCGGGAACGCACTGAGACGGATTTTGCTCAGTTCGATTCCCGGCGCGGCGGTAACGTACATGAAGATAGAGGGCGTCTTGCACGAGTTTGCAACGATACCCGGCATGGTCGAGGACACGATCGCGCTCATGCTCAATCTGAAGGGTCTGCCGCTCAAGCTGAACACCGATGACCCGAAGACGCTGATGCTCTCGGCAACCGGTCCCAAAGAGGTAACCGCGGGCGACATTGCGCCGGATGCCGACGTCGAGATTCTCGATCCGTCGTACCACCTGGCCACGCTGACATCGAAAGACGCGCGGCTTTCGATGGAAATCGGTGTCGAAAAGGGTCGAGGCTACGTCATGGCGGACCGGCAGCGTAACGTCGAGCACATGATCGGGCTCATCCCGCTCGATTCGATGTTCTCCCCGATTCGAAAAGTCAACTTCAGCGTCGACGACACGCGCGTCGGTCAAAGCGTCGACTACGATCGCCTGACGATCGAGATCGAAACCAACGGATCCGTTAGTCCCGACGAAGCGCTCGCGACGGCCGCGCGCATTGCGCAGGAGCAACTCGATCTGTTCGTATCATTTACGGAGCGCGAGGAACCCCTACCGGAGACGCCGCCCAACGAATGGGACATTCCGGTCGAAACCCTCAACCTGTCCGTTCGATCCTTCAATTGCCTGAAGCGCGCCGGCATATCGAAGGTCTCGGAACTGTTGGACCTGACCGAAGACGAGATCATGAAGATGCGGAATTTCGGCAGGAAATCGCTGGACGAGATCAAGCAGGTATTAGCCGAACGCGGCCTCACCCTCCGGCAATCCTGATTTCGTTCATGGTGTCGTCGCCTCGGGGTTCATGTACCGCAGCACACTTCCGCCATAGGACCAGAGAAGAAAGCCATGCCCCATCAAATAGCGTATAAACGGCTCTCGAGAACGGATGCGCACCGGCGCGCGTTGCTGCGCAACCTCGTGACGTCATTCTTCAAACACGAGAAGATCGAGACGACCTCTACAAAGGCGAAGGAACTGAGCCGAGTTGCCGAGCGGCTCATCGGTGTTGCAACGAAGGGAGATCTGGCATCCCGCCGTCGCGTCGCCGCGTTTCTGACCGAACCGGCGGTAGTGAAGAAGCTCGTCGAGCAAATCGCTCCTAGCTTGAAGGGAGATCGAGGCGGCCACGTCCGTATCACGAAGACGCGTGTGCGCCCGGGTGACGCCGCCGGACTCGCACTGGTGGAGCTCGTCAGGTAGAAAGTTATCCGGCGTTCCTCCGCCGGATCATCTCCGGCGGGCGTCTCAGTGAATCGGAGACTGCCGAGCTCATCGGCGCAATCGTCGACGGCGATATCACCGCAAACCAAGCGGCGGGCGCGCTCGTAGCGCTGGC
>JAKAPO010000261.1 GCA_021807065.1 bacterium | reverse complement strand
GACGACCTGGCCACTCGATATCGAGGCGGTCGAGTAGTACACGGCCTATTTGGCCGAGCGCCGCATGACCGGCGTCGCAGATCGAGGCTTTGACGCGCTCTTTCCTTCGCGGCTCAGATTGGCGAGCAACTGTTGCTCGAGCCCGCGCAGCCGCCGCTCGAGGAAGAGTACGCGCGATTCGATCGCGTCGAGATCGCCGATTAGCAGCGAGCGCAACTTCTTCAGCATGAGCGCCTCCTTCAGTGGCACGGCGATCCGGACAAGACAAAATAGGCGTAGCCGACGACGACGGCCAGGGCGAGCCCCGCGACAAATGCCGCGGCGGTTACGAGGTTTTGATCGTCTTGCATGGTTTCACGTGATACAAAAAGCGCCCGGCCTCTTTGGGCCGTGCGCTGCGTTTAGGCATCCTCGGGATTCTTCGCTGACGCCTGGGTGCGCCTACTCCGTAAACACTTCTTTAGATCACTCGGAACACTTCGACGATAGCATACATCACGCCGGCGCACAAGATTGGAGCGCGGCGGTGACGGTTTGCCAATCGCAAACGGCCAGTGCACGGCCGAGGATCTCGGCCATCTCGCCGAAACTCGGGTTGCCGGGAGCGTAGATGCCGCGGTAGGCGTCGAGGGAGACGCGCGCGCTCACCGTGATCGGCCGCGTGTCGGCCGACTCAATGCCGACGATCGGCTCCGTCGAGCGATCGAACGCTCTGGACGGGCGCACGCGGCGCCTTCCGGCACTGCTGCTGTGGCCGTGCGTTCGGCCGCCGGGCGCCTCGCGCATGAGCCGCTCGACGCTGCCGGCCTCGCGATCGGCGCGCGCTTCTTCGTCCGCCTCGAGGGCCTTGGCCATCTCCGCCGGGCCGAGATCCACGAGTTCTGGGCGATAGCCGTCCGCGCTCGGCGGAAGGGCGACGATCTTCCGGCCACGAGCGTCGATCAGTTCGCCCGTTGCAGAATGCGACAGGCCGAGGACCGCACTAGAGTCGTCCGTCCACGATGACACGGACGCCGATTTTCGCTGTTCGCTCGGTTATTTCCCGGTTGGCAGGCAGAGCCGGCAAACGACCTGCAGCGCGCCGGTGCGCGGGTCGCGGGCCGAACGCTTGTGATTCCAGTGCACGGCGGCGCCGCAGCGCTCGCAGGCGGCGTCGGCGCGGACGGCCTGTCGCATCGCATGGCCAGGCCCGAGCGTCCTGGCGAAGCGCGCTCGACCCGCGAAGCCGCTCACCATGGTGAGCGCGCGATCTTATCGGCCACCGCTCAGCCCTCCCCCGCGCCGCATCCATTGGGTGATCTCGTCCGCATAGGAGACGACGACGCCAACGACGGCGCCGACGAGCGCGGCCGGGAGCAGCCACCACGCGGCGATCATGGCTGCTTCACCTTGGCGACTCGCCGCTTTGCATGGCACTTTGCCTGAATATTGCATAACTGTACGTGGCAGCCTAGGCACTCCTGACGTGCGCGCAAGAGGCATCGAGGACGCGAACCGTCGAGCAGGGGCTTCGTCAGGGCCTCGCACTGACGCTGCAGCATCGGAAAGAGGTCACGAATTCGACACTCGCTCATCACCACCGCATCCATCGGAATGGCGCGGTCAACGCTCATGCTGCGACCTCCTCGATGAGCCAGCCCGTCGCCTTATTCGGGTGCCGCACCAGAAAGAACCGGAACGGGTACATCGCCGCCGCGACCTTCAACTTCACGGCTGCGTCCGATTCCATGAACCCCTTCACTTCGTGCGCTTCGAGTTCGCCGTTCGCGAGCATGACGAAGAAGTCAACGGTGAGGAACGTCTTGTGCGCGAGCCGCAGCTTCACGGCCTCGTAGCTGTACCACGCGATCTCGCCCAACCGCTTACGCGCTTCGAGCTGCTGCGCGTAACTCGCTTCGAGTTTGTTCATGGCGCCCGGCTCTTTGCGCTGCCGTCCGCGTGCGATCTGGTGTCTCATGCGAGCCCCAGATCGCGCATCGCTCGCGCCCCGGCCGTGCGCCGTTCGAGTTGCTCGCGGCCAGCATCACTCGCCTTCTGCCAGCGCTGCTTCGCTTGCAGCAGTTTCAGCGCCGATTCTGCGACCTGCGTTAACGCGTCTAGCGCATCGCCGCCCGAGAGATACAGCGTCGGATCGACGATCGGCGCGAGCACGCCAGCATCGCGGCACTGCCCGATGAACGTCGTGATGATCTTGCCGTCCGGGTCGATGTCCTCGATGGCCTCCGCCGCGCCGATCATCAGTTTCTGCATCGACGCGAAGATGGCGTTGGGAAGCATTTCGTCTGCCATACACACCTCAGTTCATGCTCAGTTTGTCGGGGATGCCGATCTGCTCGGCGCCGATGCTGCGGTCGATGCGCACAAAACTCGTCGTCGGGCGTACCGAGCGCGGGAACGAGTACGGAGCGGGCGCCGATGCCGCAGCGACGGCCGCGACGATCGCGAGCAGCGCCGCGATCGCGTTGTGGCCGCTCACGAAGTAGACGCCGACGCAGCAGGCGATCCGCAGCAGCGTTCTCACGGCGACTTCGATTCCGGAAGATAGCGATTCGTGATGTACGCAATGACGCGGCGCTTGCCGTCGTCTGGGAGATTCGCACGGTCGAGTGCGCGCAGCAGGAGCGAGATTACCGCGCCCTCGTCTTGCGGATCGAACGGGAGCAACGCGCCGACGGCGTAGCCCGTCGCGTCACGCTTTTTGCGCGGCGCCGGGGCGTGTCCGACCTCCTTGTAGTGCTGTCGCACGTCGCGATCGTTCTCACCGACGTACCCGCACTGTCTGCATTTTTGCACAGGGACCGTGCCTTTCTAGTTCCAGCAGATTTTTGTAGCGATGGTTTGGGTTCGCGGCGCTCGCGATGCCGTCGCGATGAACGTGAGCGCGGCTGACTCGGTTTGGAAGCGGGCGACGATGGCGCAGCCGCGCAGAATGAACCACGGCAGCGATTCGTGCTCCGGGCGCGTCGAGTACATGAGCGCGTACCCCATCACGCGCACCACGCTTCCCACAACCGATGGAGCGCCGCGCGCGAGTCGAACGTCCCGTTGCGGTGCAGCTGCAACCGCGTGATGGGCAAACGCCTAGATCGCTCGGCGCATGCCGTGGCCAGCAGGGCGCGCACGCTTGGGCTCCCGCGTCGCGTGCTCGTCGGGCGCGATGCGGCCAAAGGACGGATCCGCGAATATCCAAGGTGGTCCTCGCGGCCCAAGAAGAACGCGCCGAAACTCTCGACCAGGAGATCGTCGCCGGCCCACATCGTGCGGAGCATCGCGTCCTCTTCCGCCGTCCACCGCGTCATGCGCCGATACTCTTGAGTTGGCGCACGATTGCCGGCGGCAGCGATTTCGCGATACGGCGCTCGCAGGCGCGTTCGTCGCGGCACTCGCAGCGCCCAACGAGCCCTTCTACGGGCTGCAGATGCTCGCGTGCGCCATCGCGTCCGAAGGCGGTCCCGCAATGGAAGCAGCGGAAGTGCTCGCGCCGCGCTGCGCTCATCTTCGCGCGCGTCTCCTCGCCTGCGGGTCCGGCGTAGTGCTCGCGCATCGCTGCGCTCATCTTCGCGCGCGTCTCCTCGCTCACGCCGTGCTCG
>JAKAPO010000260.1 GCA_021807065.1 bacterium | reverse complement strand
CAGCCTCATCTTCGCGTTCGGGGAGCCCTTTGATGACGACGCCTGCACCTCGCGCGCGCTCTTCGGAGAGGCTGCGAGCCTCGGACGGTTTGCGCGCAGGTTCGGCGTAGATCGCGCGTTCGTAGGAAGCGTCGAGGCTGGCGAGCGCGGCAAATGCATCGCCGCCGTTATCGCCCGGCCCGGCGAAGGCGACGACTCTCTTGGGCTTGCGGGCCATGGCCTCTATCCACCGCGCGATGCATCTCCCGGCGTTCTGCATGAGCGCTGGCCTGCGGATGACCTCGGCCGCGGCTGCGTCGGCAGCGCGCATCTCCTCGGGCGACAGAACGTAGATCATGATTCGAGTACGACGACGGCAACGGCGGTCGTCGGCGTATGCGTGATCGTGAGGTGGATTTCGCGCACGCCTCGGGCGGCGATCAAGCGCTCCGCGCCGCCGGAAAGGCGGATTCGAGGACGGCCGCTGGGCGCGTGCGCTACGCCGATGCACCGCCACGGAATAGCGTGGTCGAACGCCTTGCGCGTGGCCTCTTTTGCGGCAAAGAATCCGGCGAGCCGCTCCGCTACGTTCCGCTTGCGCAACGCGTAGGCCATCTCTTCCTCGGTGTACACCCTGCGCCCGAACCACGCCATCGCACCGGCGTCGAAGCGGTAACGCTCAACTTCCGTGAGGTCCAGGCCGATACCAAGGATCATGGCCTCGCCTTCGAAGGCCGAGACAAGTTTTCCGGTCTCGGACGGAGAACAGGGCAGTCCGGGATGGAGTCGACGATTCGAATCATTCCGGTCAATGCAATCGATCGCGTCTTCCTCGACCGGCTTGCGCTCTGTCTCGAAGAACGCTTCCTCGCACGTGTCCATCTCGAGCGGGCGCTCGCGATCGCGCGCAGTTCGCTCAATGCCACGCGTGGCCAACTCTTCCTTTCCACGCTCGTCTCGAAAGTCTTGAGCGCGCATCCTGCGCACGACGGCGTACTTCTCGTGCTTACGGAATTCGATCTCTACAAGACGTCGCAGCGATTCATTTTCGGCGACGCCGATAAGGCGCACGCCGTTGCAACCGTCTCGCTGCACCGATTGCGCCCGGAATTTTACGGTGAGGAAGCCGACGCAAATCTGGTTTTTCAGCGGACGCTCAAAGAATGCGTCCACGAACTGGGCCGCATCTTCGGGCTGAAGCACTGCTACAACGCGCGTTGCGGCATGTATTACTCGAACTCGATCTTCGAGACCGACAACAAGACGTCGTATTTCTGCGAGACCTGCGACCGGCGCGCCGGCAAGGCACGAAATTGAAAGCGGGCTTCGCCGCGACGATTGCCGCTGCGGTGGCGGTTTTCGTGACCCTCTTGCTGCGGCACGTTGCGCATCCCGAGCTTCCGACGATCTCCGTCATCGTCGCGGGCAGCCTCGTGAGCCTGCTCTTCCTCGAGAAAACCGCCGCGCGGCCGGAACTCGAAGCGCTGCCGCCCTCGCAGAACGGCTTGCTCGCGGTTGTCGACGATCTGCACGACGTCTTTGCGGGCGATTTCACCAAACGCATCTCAGTTGACGAGGCACCGTTGCAAGACCTCGCGCAGGCGCTCAACCGTCTGATCGTCGGCATGCGGGAGTTCCTGGCGCAGCTTTCCACGCATGCGGCGGAGCTCGCGGGTGCGGGCGGCGAGCTACGGGGTACCGCGTCGACGACGCTGGCCGTCTTGGGCGGTGCAAACGTTGCGCACGAGCAGCTCCAAGAAGGTATCTCCGAGCAGCGGCATATCGTCGAGGGGGCGACGCGCAAGCTGCACGCACTCAGCGATGCGATCTCCTCGATCGCCGCCGCCGCCGAACAGCAAACGCGCAGCCTCGACGAGACGGCGCTGGCGGTTGAAAACATGGCGAGTTCGATCCAACAAGTTACCGTGCAGGTCGACCAGCTCTCATCCATCTCGAGCGAAACCTCGCGCACCGCCGAACGCGGCGGAAGCGCGATCGGAACCATCACCAACGGCATGCAGACGATCTCCTCGACGATTGGAGATTTGGCCGGCGACATCCGCCAACTCGGAACCAACTCGGAACAGATCGGCGACATCGTCAAGGTCATCGATCGCATTGCGGAACAGACGAATCTGCTCGCGCTCAACGCGGCGATCGAAGCGGCACGCGCTGGCGAGCATGGGCGTGGTTTCGCGGTCGTCGCCAACGAGATTCGCAAGCTCGCGGACGGCAGCGTTTCGGCAACTAAAGAGATCGGCGAGCACATCGCACAGACGCAAGGCGTGATTGCGAACGTCGTCACCGCCATGCAGCGGCTGATGGAGAAAGTCGAGGGAAGCGTCTCGAGCACGACCTCGGCCTCGGCGGCGCTCAGCGCGATCGTCCAGGCGGTGATTTCCGCCAACGAGCAAATCGGACAGATCAGCAGCGTGGCGCAGGCGATGAGCGCGAACTCGAGACAAGTTATCCGATCGATCGGCGAGATCACAAAATCCGTAGCCCAGAATCTCGACGCAACGCAGTCGATGCGGCGTCAATCCGAGGGCGTGAACCAAGCGTTTTCAGACATCTCGTCGATCTCGCATCAGAATGCGTCGTCGGTCGAGGTTTTAACCTATGTCAGCAAGGAGGTTACGGATGCCTCGCAGCGGATGCTCGGTTCGATCGAACAGATGCACGCACTCGCCGAGCGGATCGACGAACACCTCGCGAGATTCAAGGTCGTCGAGAACGGTAAAGGAGGTGCCCTAACATGAGGTTGAGTTTGCGCACGAGCTTGATCGGTGCGATCGTCGTTGCGGTCATTCTCATTTTCTTAGCCAGCTTGCTCTCGGCGCGTATCGTGCTGGGCCACGACCTCTTTGCGTTGGGACGAACCGAAGTGACGAGCCAGGCGAATGCATTCAACGGCTACGTGAGCTCGCGGCTGCAACAGATTCGGTTGCTCGTCGCAGAGGAAGCGGCAAGCGATGCCGTGCGGCGTGCGCTGCAGACGCACAACGCCGATAGGCTGAGCGACGCGCTCTCCACCGCAGCCGGTGCCGCCGGATTCTCGTTCCTGACGGTGGCGGGCGAGGGTGGAGAGGTCATTGCGCGCACCTACGCCGGGCCGGGCGGATCGATTGCCAGCCAGCCGCTGGTATCCAAGGCGCTTCTCGGTGAAACGACCAGCGGCATAGCGCTCCTCTCGCCAGCGTTCCTGCGCAGCGAAAATCTCAACTTGCAGATCGGGAATCAGAAGCAAGGTCTCGCGCTGATCGCTGCTGCATGCGTCACCGACCGGCAGGGACGAACGATCGGCGCCGTCTACGGTGGCGTGCTCTTGAACCATTACTACGATCTCGTCGACGAGGCGACGCGCGCGATCGGCGGCGCGTCGGCGCTCCTCGACGGCGACACGATCGTCTCGAGTTCGATTCAAAATCCCGACGGAACGCGTGTCGTCGATGCCCGCGTTGCGCGAGCCGACGCCGTACTACAATCGGGGCAGCCGTATGTTGGAGCCGACGACGAAGGCGGCGTGACCTATTTGGCGCGCATCGATCCGCTGCTCGATGCCAACGGACACGTCGTCGGCGCATCGTGGTACGGATTGCCGATGTCACAGATCACGGA
>JAKAPO010000259.1 GCA_021807065.1 bacterium | reverse complement strand
GGCAGTATCGGATTTCCTCAACTTCAACCGCATCTATTTCATTCCCGTGACGACGGAGCCCGATCGCTGGACGTTTCTCAACGATGATTTCGCGCATCCGGTACCCGGGCGCATCATGCCGGGCGACACCTTCGATTTCGCGAACACCGCCGGGCAGCGGCCGGATTTCATCGCGCACTCTGCGGTGATCGGCGCGAACTCGTACCTGCGTCTGAGCGGTGGGGTTGAATCGAACGTCCTGGGCGTCTACGTGCCGGCGCCGCCGTTTTATATTAGCTTCGCGTCAACGCCGGCGCTGGCACGCAACTCGCTCTCGGGCGCCGACGCCGATCTCACCTATCAGCTCGCCGGCAACGCAAACTACATTTCCGCGCTGCACTTTCGCTACGATCCGACCAACCACGCCTACGCGAGTTTCGAGCAGCACTTTGCGGGGGAGCACGAGTACGCGGTTTTCTCGCTGAATCCGGGAACCGAGCCGGCGAAATACTGGAATCTGCTTACCGGCGACACGATGGGTAGCCGGTTACAGTTCAATAGCTTCACGCAGCTCTACACCTTTCAGTACGGCTTCGGCAAGCCGTGGGCATCGGCACAGTATACGGTCGCGCAGGCTGCCGAAGCGCTCCCGCGATGGACGGTGCAGGCCGTCGGCCTCTTCACCAACTACAACATGCTCGGCCCCGGAGCAAAGCCGGTACTGCCGAACGGACAGACAGCCGGCAACCTGAGTCATCCATCGCAAGTGCAGGTGACGGCCACGTCGTACCAGGAGCGAATCTTCGACACGCCGCTCTACGAACAATTCTTCGGCGGCATCGGTTTCAATCACAATTCCTACGTGATCCCGACGGTCTTCGGCGGCGGAGGCGGGTTGCAGCAGTATGGCGGTGTCTTCTACACCACGATTTGGAATCAGCTCGTCGGATTTACGATCTCGCTGCCCCAGCTCCAGTTTGGCAATCTCAACTGCGGAAGCCCCTCCTGCGCCTACGACAAGTACCTGCTCTCCGGAAGTTTCACCAAGCAGCGCGAGTGGTTCAGCGTGCCGCACCACGTCGACACCACGACGTTCAACGCGACGCTCTCCCGGCAGCTCTCGCGCACGATCGGGCTCTACGCGGGCTACAGCGTGCTCAATACCGGCGACTACTATCTGCACGGCGGGTACTCGGTGTCGTCGCCGATCGTCAACGGCGTCTACGATCCGGGATTCGAGGCATTCAAAGGTGTCGCAACGTGGCGAACCGTTTCGTTCGGCCTCAACTACGTGCCCAGCCCCGAGTTCACGGTAAGCCTGGTCTACCGGCATCACGACGATTTTCCGGCACCGGTCCCGGGCGTCTTCCCGCTCCCGCCGCTCAATCCGCTCGGGCAGTTTCTCTATCCCAACTATCTGGGCCAGCCGCCCAACGACCTCACCGGCGACATCCACTTCCAGGTCGCTCGCCACCTCGCGTTCGACGTCGCGCGCACGTACTATTTTGGATTTGCAACGCTGAAATGGAGTCCGACGCTGCTCGTGCAGCTGGAGTCGCCGCAGTGAGGCGAGCGTTGCTTCGGTGCGCCTCCCTCGACGTCGCTCGCGCTCGCGCGCTTCGCTCGCTCGGGATGACATTGGCATTCGCCGCATCGTGCTTCACGGCAACGGGCGCGCAGGTAGTGCGCGTGAACGGGCAGATTCTCGCCTATCAGCAAGGCTACGTCTTCTTCACGACCGGCGACGGTTTTCGCGTCTCGCCGTCGGTCGTGCTCAAAGATGCGAAGACCGGCGGGCCGACGGCGCTGCGCCCTGCGCCGCGCATCTGGGCGCGCGCGACCTTCGATAGCAGCGGCACGGTCACGGAGTTGGATCTCTCGCGCTCGCCGCTCTTACCAGCGGGCGATTTCGCGCTGGTGCACCGGTTTGCGGTTGCGATCTCCTCGCCGGTGCCGAATCCCGATCTCGTGCAGCGCACGCCAGCGCCCGGAGCCATCGTGCGCCACTTCACTCCCGGGCGGATGGTGATCGTCGTCTTCAAGGTGCAAGTCCCGCCGGCGACGCCGTTCAACGCGCAGGTCTACATGTCGACCGACGTCAGCGGCTGGAATCCGCAAGCGATTCCCATGCAGCGCATCGACGCGCTGCACTTCGAGGTCGTCGAGCGGCTCGCATCGGGAACGACCTTCCACTATCTCTTCACACGTGGTTCATTTGCGTCGGAGGAGCGCAGTGAGGGCGGGCTCGAGGTCAGGCCACACACGGCGCTCGTCTCCGACGTGGACGGGCAAGTCTACAACTCGATCGTCTATCAGTGGGCGGACCAAACGACGGCCGGGCAAATGCTCCAGCAGCCCAACGTTTTCCCGACGCCCTACAACCCAGCGCCGTTCCCCAATCTCCCACCCAGCATCCACACCCCCGCTCCGCTAACTCCATAGTGCCGTCAGGAGCCCGATCTTGCTTGACACGCACGCCGCCGTGTGCGGTAGGCGGTTAGCGGACGGTGATCGGAAGAGAATCGGTGACGGCGTCGCCGCGCGTGTTGCGGGCGATGACATACAGCGTGTAGGTCCGATTCCGTAAAAAGAACGGCAGGTGCGGCACGCTGATGGCGATCGTGAAATGCCCCTCGCCGGTTTTCTCCATCACGCGGCTGTAGCCGGCGACGCGCACCTCGACGCTCGCGACGTTTGATGACGCAACGACGCTCCCGTCGACGGTTTCGCCGCCGGTGACAGTCGTGTTGGAAATCCGCATTGCGAGAATTTCGGGAGGCGCATCGGGTCGTAGCGTTGGAACCGACGCTGGCGTTCTGCGGACGACCGGAATCACGGGAACGAGCGGCGGTAGCGTTTGAAGCGGCGCAACCTTTCCTGCGGTAAATGGAAGCAGCATGAGCGGCGGCGCAGGCGTTGGCTGCGTCGAGGCAGTGCTTTGAGGCAGTCCCCCGACGTCGCCCGGTGCTCGCGCACCTCGCTCGCTCGGGATGACAACGGGAGAACCCGCGACAGGTGCTGCGTGCGGCATGACCGCCGCTGGGCTACGCGTGATAGCGGGGCTCGGGACGACGACGGGGGGAGTCGCACCATCGCCCGCTGACGCCACTCGCTGCGTGTCGCGGTGCGCGCAGCCGGAGGCGAGCGCGATCAAGAACGCGGCAACGAGGAACTGTCTCCAACCGCACACGACGCGGGCTGCTTCTCCGGCACGGGTCTGCGACCTTCGGGGTGTTTCGGGTGGACGCTGAAAGCTCTGGATGCTAGGGATCCGCTGCCACTCGGCCTCAAGCAGGTCGATGCAGCACGGCGGCTCGGAATCTCTCTCAATCGCTTGCATGAAATCGTGCTCGGCAAACGCGCGATTACCCGCAGGCACCGCGCGTCTTAACCGGATCGTTCTTCGACGTAAACGAGCGGGCGGGACGACGGTTTTATCTCCGCGAGCGCAAACGCAGGCAGTAGCGCGCCGGCGTGCGCGGTGTTGCCGAAGCCTCGCGCCAGAACGTCGCCGCGTTGGACGCGATCGCCGACGCGCACGGCGACGATGATGCCAGCGGTCGATTCGGCAGCGCTCCATTCGCGCGCGAGATTTCCCAACGTGACGGCGTCGATCGCGCTCACGTAACCGGAACTCGGAGCGCGCGCTTCCTCT
>JAKAPO010000258.1 GCA_021807065.1 bacterium | reverse complement strand
CGAGCGGCTCCGTTTCACCGGCGGTCACCATCACAGGCGCAATGGTTCGATCGGAAGGCCTTGCGGTGGACGCTGCGGGAAACGTCTACGTCAGCAACTCCGGAAGCGCCGGCGGCGTCCTATGCCGCGCGTCGCACATCGCCGTCTACACGCATCCCGTAACTTCTTCGTCGGCCCCTGCGTACTGCCTCGGTCCTTTTGCCGGGGGTTTGGCGGGGCCGATCGCGCTGATTTTTGACTCGCAAGGGAACTTGTACGCCGGCGGCTATGAGGGCAGCGGTGATTACGGCATCGCGCGATTCAACAGCAACAATCTCTCGAGCGGTGCGGTGCCGAACGTCGTCGACAATACCGGTATATCCGCGGTGGACTCACACTGGTTCCCGGCACAGTTCGCGCTCGATAAGTCGGGAAATCTCTTCGTGGCGGACTGCGGCAACGCGGGAGCGATCATCGTCTATCCAACCGTCGCGACGTCGTTCAGTGCGACCGAGGCACCAAGCGCGGTGTATCAGGATACGGCGCTGAGGAGCACGAACTGCGCCTGGGGAATCGCCGTCGCAGCAGCATCCCTCAAAATCTAGCGACGAAGCCGCTGGCTGGACGAGGTCGAAGAGCAGAGCATCGTAGACTCAGGGGCTACGACAGCCCCGCTCTACGGATCTGCGAAGCCGGTGAGTAGAATGCGGCGAAAACTCGCCTTTTCAATTACCGGGGATTACCAAAGCCTTGTTGCTCGTGACCGGAACGAGGGACCGGGATTCCTGACAACCATTCCGCCACGAGGAGCGAATGAGCGGCAGTGTCAGGAACGTGATCGATAAACGCGAATCGTGCTCCTATCGTACGGCGGATGCAATTCTCGGTTGAGACGATTTCGTTCCTGCGTAGTTAACTGCAGCATTTCGACATCTGTTGCATCGTCGCGTAGACGGGCTTCTTATTGAAACTGGAATCGACGATGCCGAGCCCGGCGCCGTCCTGCGCGGGATTGCCGCTGTAGACCGGGTCGGCAACGAACGTCCAGTCGATGCCTACGACGTTCGGGTCCGACTCAAGCGCATGCCATGTGTCGAGCAGGTATTGTTGCTGCGAACTATCGCCCGACGTATACGTTGTTCCCAACTCCGCCTCGAGCTCGGGCTGGGTCTGCACTGCTTGGATATCGGAGTAGGCCGACTCCGTCACCCATACTGGGACGAACTTGCCGCCGTTGCACTTTTGGATCGCCCGTTCCGAGTCGTCGACGATCTCCTTCGAGAACAGCGGCCCGTGATCGCCGACATGCACGTCGAGTATGTCGAGGCTATCGCAGAACAGCGGATTGGAGTAGAGCTCTTGCGTAAAAGTGATGGCGTTTTGCAGTGCCGGCCCAGGTTCATATTGTTCGAGAATGTCGAGCAACGCCTGCGGTAGTATCTCCGTTCCTCCGTTGAGGATTTCGATGTTCGGATCGGCGGCATGGGCGTTGACGTAGGCTTGGTTGAGCAGCCGTGCGTAGGCGTCTGCGAGCTGTGACACCGAGAGATTATTGCTGCCGACCCAGTTCTTGTCGAGATTCTGCGGCTCGTTCCACACGACGACGTAGCGCACACCCAGATTCATAACGTTCTCAACGAGCGCCTTCACGTACGATCCGAAGGCGGCGCAGTCGGTCTCGCCGCTCAGCGCACCGGTGCAATCCGCAGGAGCATAGGCGATCGTGTTGTTCTGCGTATTCGCACCCGGTGGTAGATCCCATGAAGGCGTACTGTCTCCAATCTGCAGCAAGACACCAAGGTGAGCGCCGCTCGCACCGGCAGTCAGTTGGTCAAGCAGCGAGAATTGATACTGTCCCTGCGTTCCTTCGTCAGCCGCCCAGCCACCGTCGCCCGTTCGCAGCCATGCTACGCCGCTTCCCGCGGCAAGCGCGAGGATCGCGGGTGCGTTCGAAAAGCCGATGTTCGATTGGAAAAAGTTCACATCTTCGCCGAACGCAACGCTTCTGGAGGGAGGCGGCGGGCCGGGAGGTATCTGGTTGCTCCCACCACCGCCGCTCGCACACGCCGTCGTAAGCGACGCTGCAACAAATACGAGTCCGGCAAACGCTCGCTGCATGACGCGGATTATAACAGAGTTCGGCGGCAGCGGGGATTAACGCGCGCTCAGATTCGACTCCTCTATCGGTGCTCGCTGGATGCTTCAAGGCCCGCGCGTCGCGGTTCCCTTTGAAATCGCGTGCCATGTGCGGCCGAGCCATTGATGGCAAGAGCGTTCCTCAGTTTTCCGCTCGAGAGCGGATCAGTAGTCCGTGTCGGGTGACCGAGAATCGGGCGGAGCGTGGATGAAGTAGCTCGCGGTGTGATCGGATTGAATCGTCCGGAAAATCAATGGAGCTTGATTGAAGTTGAAACAATCGGCGAGATCGTCGGCGCGGGCGTCGCTATACCCGAGGGAGCCTAAGCCGAAGGTTTCCTCGACGAACTTCAGGATGCTGCCGAACTCATGCTGGACGTGCGAGACGTAGCCGGGCTTTGCATAGGGTGATATGACGATCAGCGGGACGCGAAAGCCGAGCTCGTAGTAGTTGTACTGCTTCGGAGCCACGTGATCGTACCAGCCGCCCCAATCGTCCCAGGTCACGAATATCGCCGTGTTGCTCCAATAGGGGCTGTTTCCGATCGCGTTGACGACCGAGGCCACCCACGACGGTCCACTGCCGTCGGTGCTCCCGGCGTGATCCGATTCTGCTGCGGTCGGAATTACCCATGAGACCTGCGCGAGATTTCCGTCTTGGATGTCGGTGAAGATGGTCGTGTTCGGGGCGACGACGTTCGCGTAGTCCGGTCCGTAACGGATATGCTGGATGCTGTCCGGAGCGAACCAGAGGCCGGCACCGATCTTTGGTTGATAGTAGCGCCATGTAACATGCTTGGCATCCAGGAGATCGAAGAGCGTCGGATGGTCGAAGCAGGGATAGGTGCTCTGCGACTGGTCGTTTGTCAGCGGATTGATCAGCGGAACCAGCGATCCCTGTGGGGAGTCGCAACCTCCCGTTGGGGAGCCACCCGGCGCGACGGGATTGTCCATCGCCAGGAGCGTGGCGCTGGGCGAGGTTGCCGACGTGCCTGCGATCAGATACTGGTGCGCGGGATAGCTCGGCCCCTCGTTGGTTTGGAACATTCGATCGGCAAACGTGTACGTCTCGGCAAGCGTAAAGTACGGCTGAACCTCGCTCTGTGGAACGTAGCCGTAGGCGCGTACGTTGGCCGGCGGACAAGATCCGGTGCAATGCGAATCCTCCAGATCGAAGCCGTTCATGCCGCCGTTGTTGAACTCCGTGAGAAATGCAGAGTGCTTGTGACTGAGATCGTACGGGGCGGTCAAGCTAATCGGTTGAAGCTGCACCGTCTGCCCTTGCGAGTTCTGTCCGCTCTGCACCGTGTCGGCACCCGGTAAACCATTGAAGAGGTCATCCACCGAGCGATTCTCTTGAACGATGATGACGACGTGTTGAATCTTCGCTTGTGCGGGCGGCGTGCTCGACGGAAGCGGCGAAGGACCGCCGCCACCGGAGCATCCGCCGAGCACAACTACGATCAGTATGGACAATGCCCATGCGAGAGGTCGAGCCGCCTGCGCTAATGTCATCAGATCG
>JAKAPO010000257.1 GCA_021807065.1 bacterium | reverse complement strand
CGAGGACCGAGAGCGCCGCCGCACCGAGCGCGTAGGAGAGAAGCCATCCCCGCGTTCCGGGACGGAAGAAGAAGAGGGCGAGCGCCGTGGGAAGGCCGAGGTGCGGCTCGATGGTCGCAAGCGCAGCGAGAACGGCGGCAAGGGCGTCGTCGCCGGCGAGCAAGGCTGCGCCGCATAGAACGATTGCCAGCGTCGATAATGGCGGGATCTGCCCGATCAGCGCCGAGCCGAGCGCGGCGGAGAGAAGCAGCGCCGCGGCGATTGCACCGCTCGGAAGACGCGTGACGCGAGCGAGCGCGAGCGCGATCCAGAGGCAGGCCCCCGTTTCGAGCGCAAACCACAGCCATGCCGCGCTGCGGTACGGTAGCTGCGCCAGCAGTGCAAAGACGTCGAGAGCATACGGTGGAAGCGGTGCTGGCGTTACGTAGTTGGCCGGGAGATCGGAGCCGTGCGGCAGCGCGTGCTCGCACGAACGCAACGGCTCGACGGTATACGGATCCGCATGCTGCGCGAGGGCTTGACCGGCGCAATAGAATGCCGGGAAATCGTTACCGCCGATCGGCACGCCGCTCGTTCGAACGACGCTTGCGGTCTGGTGTGCGAAGATTATCGCGCATGCAATCCACAGGATTGCGGAGAGAAGAAGACGCGGCCGGGCCAGCATATTGGGATTGTACCAGGGGGCGGTCCCGGCAACGCGAGCGACCTCTGACGGGCGCGTAACCTCCCCTAAGGCTCAACGGACCTAGGCCGTCGGTCCTGGAAGACCCGCCTCTGTGTTTTTCGCCTCTCTGCGCGGTTATCGACTCGCATGGTTAGGCGGCGACGCCTTGGCGGGTTTGCTGCTCGCGGCGATCGCGATACCGGAACAAATTTCGACGGCGCGCCTTGCAGGAATGCCGCCGCAGGCCGGCATCATTGCGTTCGTCGCCGGCACGATCATGGTCGTCGTGTTTGGACGAAATCGCTTCCTCTCCGTAGGTGCCGACTCGACGATCGCGCCGATCTTCGCGGTGACCGTTGCAGGGTTTGCGGCCAGCGGTTCGAGCGAGTATGGCGTCTACGTCGGATTCGTGGCCTTGCTCGTCGGCGTGATGTTGGTCGCGGCGGGAACCTTTCGCGCCGTTTGGTTGTCCGATCTGCTGTCGATTCCGGTAACCATCGGTTTCCTCGCAGGCATCTCGATCCAAATCGTCGTCTCGCAGCTCTCGACGCTCCTCGGGATGCACGCGACGGCGACCGGCGTGATACAACGTCTCGGCGAGATCGCGCGTGGCGTACAGCATGTGAATTTCATCGATCTCGCTATCGGCCTTGGAGTCTTGGCGATCGTGCTGATCGGTAAGCGCGTGAACGCGAAGATCCCCGGAGCGATCGTGGGAATCTTGGTGGCCGGAGCAGCCGTCGCGCTCTTTCACTTGCAGACACGCGTGACGGTCGTAGGGTCGCTGCACGTGATGTTTCCACGATTTACGTTCCCGATGCCCACTGCCGGGCATTTCGAACAGGTCGTGCCGCTGGCGATCGTCGTCGCGATCGTCTGTACGGTGCAGACCGTCACGACGGTACGAATCTTTCGGTCGGAGAAGGGCATCGCCGATCCGAGTCAAGATCTCACGGCGACGGGCGCCGGATCGATTCTCGCTGCGGTCGCCGGTGCGTTTGCGGTAGATGCGAGCCCACCGCGCACGGCTATCGTGCAATCCGCCGGGGCCCGGTCGCAGCTGGCTGGCGCGATCGCGGTTGCCGTGGTGCTCCTCGCGCTGGCGCTGGGTGCGAGCCTGACCTCGTACCTGCCGGAGGCCGCGCTCGCAGGCATCTTGCTTTACATCGCGATGGAAATCTTTCGCTACGCCGAGATGCGGCGAATCCTCCGGGAAAGCCGCCTCGAGATCACGCTCGTCGTGCTCGCGGCCGCACTCGTGGTGTTTCTTCCGATCAACGTAGGCATGATGCTGAGCATTCTGCTCTCACTCTTCTACGGTGTGTACGTGATGATTCGCCCGCCGAGCGTCGCGCTCGTACGCGTCCCCGGAACGACCATTTGGTGGCCGCCGAATAAGGACGAGCACGGTGAAGAGCAGGCGGGCGTCGTGGTCTTTTCGCCAGCTGCGCCGCTCTATTTCATGAACGTACGCCACATCGTCGATCGCATGAACGCGATCGTCGGAGCAGCGGGAGAGGTCAAAGTCGTCGTTGTCGAGGGCAGTGGCGTCATCGACATCGACTATACCGGCGCGCACGTTTTCAAGTCCGCGGTTAAGTCGCTGCGGCAGCGCGGCATCGCCGTCGGCTTGGCGCGACTGTCTGAAGAACGGGCCCAGGCTGCTGCGCGACGGACCGGCCTACTCGCCGAGATCGGCGAGGACCACATCTTCAAGTCGGCCCAAGAGGCGGTTGACGCCCTTATGCAGAGGTAGAAGAAGCAGAAGATGGCGGCAGCCGTTATCGCCATCGTTACGATGGTTCTCGCCGGAGTTCGCCCGAAGGGCACGCGCGAGTGGATGTGGGCGCTCTTGGGAGCCCTGCTCCTACTGCTCCTAGGGTACGAGCCGGCACGCGCCGCAGCGAGTGCGGTCGCGACGCAATGGAACGTTCTGCTGTTCATCATCGGCCTCATGGGAATTTCGGCGGCCGCCGAAGAGAGCGGTGCATTTGCGCTCGTCGCCGAGTACATACTGCGCCGGGCCCATGGTTCTCGCCGCCGGCTCTTCGTGTTGCTCTTCCTCACGGGCGCGGTGTTGACGATGCTGCTATCGAACGATGCAACGGCGGTCGTCTTCACGCCGATCGTCTATCGCGCCGTCGCAAGCCGGGGCGGAGACGCACTCCCGTTTCTGTTCGGTTGCACGTTTGTTGCAGACACAGCCTCATTCGGCCTGCCTTTTGCGAATCCGGCGAACGTCATCGTGTTACCCCGACCGCACGTGCTGCAATATCTGCTGCATCTCGCGCCCCCGGAGCTTCTTGCGATCGCAATCAACCTCGGAGCGTTCGTCGCGATCTTCGGTTCGCAGATTCGGGGGCGCTACGATATGGAAAGACCCACGGCTCCGCATCCGGCTGCTCCGCGCACGCTGATCGCGATTTGCGGGATCGTCGCAGCGTATCTGGGGGCGCTTGCATTCGACGTGCCGCTCGGACCCGTTGCGGTTGCCGGAGCGATTGTAACGCTTGTCGTCGCCGGCGTACGGCCAGCGACGGTTGTACGGCAGGGCAGTTGGAGTACTCTTGCGTTGCTCGCCGCGCTCTTCGTGATGCTGGACGCGCTCGACCGCGCTGGGCTCGTCACGTGGGCACTGCACGGGCTCGATGCCGCGGCGCGCTACGGCGCACCGGCGGCAATCGCAGCAGCGAGTATCGGCGCAGCATTGCTCGCAAATGTCGTCAACAATCTGCCGGTTGCGGTCGCATCGGCGCACCTGGCGATGCAGGATCCACGTTGGGCATATGCCTTGATCGCGGGGACGGATCTCGGACCAAATCTCACGACGACGGGTTCGCTCGCGACCATTCTCTGGATGGCGACGCTGCGACGGCGGGGCGTCTCGGTAAGTCCGCTCGAATACCTGCGTCTGGGTATCGCCGTTGTGCCGCAGACGTTGCTGGTAACCATTCTCTGGCTGTGGCTGGTAAAA
>JAKAPO010000256.1 GCA_021807065.1 bacterium | reverse complement strand
CCGATCTGGGAACGATGCTCGGAAAATCCGCGTATCGCTCGAGGACGATTACTTCGTCGACGAACCGAAACGTGCGATAGAGATGCTCCGTTTCTCCGTTCGCAATAGCGAGCGTAGAGAAACCCTCATCGTGCGCTCCTTTGAGAATCTGCAACGCCGAATGCGATCCCAGCGTCGCTACGGCATAAGGAAGGCTCACGCCGGCAACTCCCCTCCATCGCAAGGCATCTCCGCCTCTTCAATAGCAGGATTGCAGAGCAGTACGTCGCGCGCCAGCCCCAAAGTGGCCTTCGACACCGGGTGACCATCACGATCGAATAACTTCCACGATGTCTGTGTCGCGCGCTTGGCCGGCCGCACTCGCGCGCGACCTTCCACTTTGTCATCCCGAGCGCGCGAAGCACGTATGTGCGAGCGACGTCGAGGGAAGCTCATATCATCACTGCCCGGAACTTCCCTAACCACCATCTCGCCCGGCTCTGGCTCCAAGGTGTTTCGAATCTCTACCTCGTGAAGGTTTGGATTGAACAAGGACTCATCGCGGCGCACGCGCTCGAGCACCGCAGCATCGTCGCCATCCCCCACAGGCACGATCGTCGCGCGCTCCACTTGTCCAACATCGACGCCCAGCCGCTGCAACGCAACGAGTGCCGTATACGCGGTATTATCCGGAACCTTCAATCGAATCGCAACGAAGCGCCGCGTCACGATCGTTCCACGGCTTCGACGAAGCTCTTGTAGAGAGGCCGCCGCATCATCTCCGGATAAACCCGTTCCGGGTGTGGCATGATCGCGAGCACGTTGCCACTTTTGTTGGTCAACGCAGCGCAGTCCAGTGCCGAACCGTTCGGAGCGCCGTCCGCATAGACGAAAACAACGTGTTCACCCGAAACGATCTTCTCCAACTCGTCTTCGTGCGCAGCCAGACGCCCTTCCCCGTGCGCCGCCCATGCGAGAATTGCAACGCCGTCCGGAAGCGACGCCGTGATCGCGCACCGCGACGGCGAGACTGCAAGTTTCAGGCGCACGCGGCGACAGATGAAGTGCCGCGCGGGTGCGTTATGCGTGAACGCAGCCGTCGCCCGCCTAATCTCGCCGGTTCCAGGCGTCAACCCCGCCTCCAGAAGGATCTGCGCGCCGTTGCAGATTCCCATTACCATCTTTCCCTTGCCGGCGCCCTCGATGACGGCATCCATCATCGCATCGTGCGCCGCGATCGCTCCGGCTCGTATGCGATCTTCATACGCGAAGCCGCCCGGCAAGACGTACGCATCGTATTTCGGCAAGGCCTGCACGCGGCTCCAATGCACCAGTTCCGCATCGCCGCCGCAGTCGCGTAGTACGCGCAGCGTCTCGTCTTCGGAATTCGTGCCCGGGAAAACCAGCACCGCAATCTTACGCGTCAAGGATAGATCTCCATCAGCGGTCTCGCCCATGCTTCATACAATTCCGCAACCGCGTACCTTCGTCCATCAGCAACGATCGCTGCCTCCTCGATAACCCGGCCAACGCCCGCGTCATCCCGAGCGAGCGAGGCGCGAAGCGTCAAGCGACGTCGAGGGAAGCGCATCATATCGTTGGCTCGTATCTCCACAATAAAGCCTTGACGAACCACGCCGTAGATCTCGACTCCCAGAGCTCGTCCCTCTCGCTGTGCGGCGAATGCCATCTCGCACAGCGCCGCAAGCGCACCGCCGTCGCCGACAACCTTGCACGCTAGGACGATTCCTTCCCCTATCGCGTGCAGCACGAGATCGATTTCCTCGACGAAGAGGAGCAGCGAGCCCGCCTCCTTCAGCGCTGGCGTAACTACACGCGCAATATCCTCCACGCGTCCAATGCATGCGACGATTGCCGATGCAGGGATCGCTTGCCCGTCTGCGGCCTCGTTGTAGAAACTGACGTTACCCGATACGTACGGCACGCCCAACGCGCGCGCCGCAGACTCGAGTCCCTCCACCGCTGCCACAAACTCCGCATAGTGCTCCGCGTTCTCCGGATTTCCGAAGTTGAGGCAATCTGTCAACCCAATGGGAACTGCACCGACGGAGACGATCTTGCGCGCCGCCTCGCGCACCGCACTCCGCGCCGCCTCACGCGGATCCTCAACCCCAAAGCGCGGATTGCCGGCGACAGCAACCGCAACGCCGAGGTTCGAACCGGGAATAGGCGCAATCACACCCGCATCCGCGTCCCCCCGAGGAACGACCGTGCACCCGCGCACGACGGCGTCGTAATGCGCATACAGCGCCTCCCGCGAGCAGACTTCAAGTGAGGAAAGCATACCGGAGAGAACCTCCGGGGGAGGGTGCTCGCGCCGCGTGTGACTGCTCCGCGAAGTCAGGAGGGCCCTTCGACTGCGTTTCGCGCGCTCAGGACAGGCTCCGCGGCGCAGAGGCCGAGCGAGCCCGAGTGCCGGAGGTGCAAAGCGAGCGGGCGCAAGAGCGTCCTCGCCAGGAAGTTCCCGCTCTGGGGGCTTTGTTAGAAACTCGATGTCGACATCCATTACGACCGCGCCGTGATGCGTGAGGATGTATCGCCTATCGCGCGTTACCTCGCCGATGACGACCGCTCGCGCGTTGTACGCGATGTCCGGCAGCGTGAACTCTTCATTATATATGCGTAGCACGTCATCGACGATCTCGGGCGGCACGACGAACAACAGCCGCTCCTGCGTCTCGCCGACCGCAAGCACTTCCGCCGAAAGACCATCTTGCGCGACGTTGACGCGGTCCAGATCGATGCGTGCGCCGAATCCGCCCGACGCGCAGATCTCGGCGCTGCAACCCATCGCGCCGCCGGCGCCCAAATCCTTGCAAGCGGCGGTAATGCCGCGCTCGTGCAGCAGCGAAAAGACGCGGTAGGTCGCCCGCATCAAGACGTTCTTGAGGAACGGGTCGGGAACCTGAACCGCGCCTCTATTCGCCGTCTCGTTCTCGACATCCAGCGATAATGACGAAAACGCCGCACCACCGAAACCGCTTGCATCCGTCGCCTTCCCGACGAGCACGATCGGCCAACCCGCGCTCTGCGGCGGTGCGAACGAATGTACGATCTCGCGCTCCTTCACCAGTCCGAGCGCGATCACGTTGACCAGGCAGTTCTCGTTGAAGCCTTCCTGAAAGTACACGTCGCCGGCAACGTTTGGAACGCCGATCGCATTACCGTACGCAGCGATGCCTTCGACGACCGCCTGCGCGACGTGCCTCTGGTGCGATGCGCGATCGCTGACGTCGCCAAAACGCAGCGCATCTGCGATGGCGATCACCCGCGCACCCATGCAGAGGACGTCGCGTACGACGCCCCCGACGCCCGTCGCCGCACCTTCGAAGGGAACGACTTGCGAGGGATGATTGTGCGACTCGTGGGCAACGACAACGCAATACTGCTCGCCCTCGTGTTCGCCCAGCCGCAGGATACCCGCATCCTCACCGGGACCGAGCACGACCGCTTCGCCCTTCGCCGGGAGCCTGCGCAACTGCGCGCGGCTTGACTTATAACTGCAATGCTCGCTCCACTGCGCATCGAAGGCGCGTAACTCGACGGGTGTCGGCTCACGTCCCAGCGCCTCTGCGATCCGCTGCCTCTCCTCGCTGCGTAGGGCGAGATCAAGCAAAGCCGGCGACCGCCTCCGCAACCTC
>JAKAPO010000255.1 GCA_021807065.1 bacterium | reverse complement strand
TTCCGATCCAGGTACGCTCACCGAGCGTGAGGGATTCGTTCTTCGCCCCGCACGACGAGCAGAGCTTCGAACTCGGGAACCATCGGCCGGCGACGATCACGCTCGAACCGGCCATCGCGGCCTTGTAGTCAAGTTGCCGGCGGAACTCGAAGAGGCCCACGTCGGCAATCGCCCGCGAGAGACGCCGGTTCGCCAGCATTCCCGCCACGTTGAGGTCTTCGATGACGACGGTGCGGGTCAGATACGTCGTGAGCTTGTGCAGCGCGTCGGCCCGAATATCGGCGATGCGCCGATGCAGTCGTGCGAGCTTGGTTTTCGCTTTGGCACGGTTCCTCGACCCGGGCTGCTTGCGCGAGAGCGCCCGTGAGAGGCGTTTGAGTCTCTTGAGGTACCTCCGCAGTGGTGCAGGTGCCGGGATCTTCGGCGAATCATCGCTCAGGGTTGCCAGCGCCGTAACGCCGAGATCGACGCCGACGACGGTCGCGTCGGTGCGAACTTGCGGCTCACACGCAACCTCGATGGAGAAGCTCGCATACCACCCATCGGCCCGGCGCGAGATCGTGACCGAGAGGATCCGTCCGGCAAAGCGCACCTCTTCGCGCATCTTCACCCAGCCGATGACCGGCAGGTTCACGCGTTCGCCGAGGGTCTGCACCGCGTCGGGATGCTGCTTGTCGGGACCGTTGTCGGCCCGGAAGCTGTCGTGGCGGCCTTTTTTCTTGAACGTCGGCACGCGAACGCGCTTCCACGGCAGTTTCTTGCGCCGGTACTTCGCAAGGTCTTCGAAGAAGGTGGCGTAGGCTCGGCCGAGATTCTTGATGGCCTGCTGCGGCGCGTTCTTCGTCACGTCCCGCATCCACGGAAACCGCTCGCCTTTGAGCGCGTTGAGGTATCTGCGCAGCGCAACCTCAGAGGGCTTCTTGCCCAGCCGGTATTGTCGCTGCCATTGTGCCAGTGCCCAGTTGTAGGCGAACCGTGCGACGCCGCAGGCGCGGTGGAAACGCAACTCCTGCTCCGGCGTGGGTACTAAGCGTATGCGATGGGCCAGGATCCTGTCGCGGCCTGTCGTGCTAAGGCGCGCTCGATACTGATCGCGCGGTTGCGTGCCGAGCGCCGGCCGTACAGCCTCGCACAGAAACTCGTGAGCACGGCGATCATGTCCTGCACCAGATCGTCGTTCATCTCTGCCGGGTCGACAACGATGAGCCGCCGGCCCGACGCGGCCAGTGATGCTTCGAGATACTCCGACCCAAAGCGCGCGAACCGATCGCGATGCTCGACGACGACTGCGCCGATCCTCGCATCGGATAACAAGCGCAGGAGTTTGCGGCGCTTGCCGTTCAATCCCGAGCCGACTTCCGCGACCGATTCGACGACATGCAAGCCGCGTTGGGCCGCGTACTGCGAGAGCCGAGCTAACTGCCGGTCGAGATCGCGACGCTGGTCGTGGCTGCTCACACGCGCGTACAACGCGACTGCGGAGGGCTGTTCGTCGATCGGCGTATCGACCAGAATCGTGCCGCCCGGCATTTGCCGCCAGGGAACCGGCATTGCGTCGTCCTTGACCCAACGCCAGGCCGTGGTGTAGGAAATACCCTGGCGGCGTGCCCAATCGGCGAGCTTCACCGCTCTAGCCTACTATGCGAACGTATGTTTGTCTATATCCGCCTACCTACATATCCGCCTACCTACATATCCGCCTACCTACTGAGCAGCAGTTGCTAACCCTCGGCGTTCGGCGAGCATTTCCTAGGGACCGAAAGCGATGCCCCACGCGTTCGCGACCCCGGAGAGAATCTTCTTTGCCGTGCTCGACGCACCGATCGGCGCCTGTACCTCCCAAACCTCACCTTGCCCGTAGACCGTGGCCCATAGGTTTCCCGCCCCGTCGAAGGCGATGCCCGAAACCGCAAACCCCGTCCCGCACGCCGCGCCCGGATAGATAGGGATGGTGAAGGCTGGAGAGCTCGTGAGCGGTTCCGTGAAGACCGCAATACTTCCGCACCCAGAAGCATCGGGGACGAAGACGCGGTTCTGCGAATCGATCGCCAGCCCAAAATTGTAGGTGTTGCTGAAGCCGCTCGGCATGACATCGGCCGAGGGTGCCGGAGTCCCGGTCGGGAGCGGCAACGAGTATTCGAGCAGCGAGAGCGCGCTCGAGGCGAAGAGGTTGCCTTTCCCGTCGACGGCAATGCCGTAGGGATAATCGAGCTGCGTGGCGCTGCCATTGCCTGCGACGACAGCTGAGGGAGCGGAGAGCGATACCCCTGCACCGATCGCCTCGGCCGTGAAGACGTCGATGCAGCAATAGTCGGTCTGGGCGCCGGAAGCCATGCTCACGTAGACGTTCCCTTTCGAATCTTCGGCTGTGTCCTCGTCATACGGGGCGCTGCTGCCGCAGAATCCGCTGTTGTCGCAGACCGTTAACGAGAAGGCGGCCGTGTTCGACGGCGTCACTGGAGAGGTGTAAACCTGAACCGTACCTGCGTTGGAGCCTCCACCGATCGGAACGAAGAGGCGCCCTCTCGCGTCGACGAAGAGCATCCCCGGCCATGTTGCCGCGAGCGTGCCGGTGGGTGTGCTGCCGGAGGTTACCGGCAGGGTATAGATATCGACGCCGCCCGATTGACTCTCGTGCGATACATACATGTGCGTGAGCTTCGCCGCGCTTCTGAGGTGAGGCGTGAGAGCCGTCGTACCTTTACAGCCCGCAAGACCTATGGCAAGCGCCACAGTACTCGTGAGAACTACCGCGCTGACATGCTTCATATCGATCGCCTCCTACGCTTCGAACGCAACAGAGAAAAGCGTAGCGGCAGCGCCTGGGTGCCCGTAGATCGGGAAACCACACCTTTTCTTGCGGGGCGGGAGTGCCGCGGCACCGAAGCCAGCGGCGCCAACGCATCTACTTGGACTCCTCTTGGGCTCCTCCCCGAATCGGGACGAAGAAACGACCCTTCCCGCCGACGAAGAGCATCTGAGAGCGGATGCGCCACGTCGGGGCGGGGAAGGACGTAAGTGCGCGATGCTTTCCGATCCGATTCCCGCCTGTCTTCTGTATCAGCCTTGGACGGTGCGGTGCCCAGGCGTTATGGCTTTACTTCGCGATCGCCACTCCAAAGGGAGTGCTCCCAGCGGCGAAGGGAGAGCCCGCTACCGCCGTGAGTGCGCCGCTCGTAGCGTCGATCGTGTAGACCGAGACGCTGTTAGAACCGGCATCCGCCACGTAGGCAAACTTGCCGGTGGGATCGATCGCCACCCCAAAGGGACTGCTTCCGGCTGCGAAGGGAGAGCCCGCTACCGCCGTGAGCGCGCCGCTTGTTGCGTCGATCGTGTAGACCGAGACGCTGTTGGAACCGAGATTCGCAACGTAGGCGAACTTGCCGGCGGGATCGACCGCCACTCCCCAAGGAGCGGTCCCAGCGGCGAAGGGAGAGCCCGCTACCGCCGTGAGTGCGCCGCTCGTAGCGTCGATCGTGTAGACCGAGACGCTGTTGGAGCCGTCGTTCGTAACGTAGGCGAACTTGCCGGTGGGATCGACCGCCA
This sequence comes from bacterium, assembly GCA_021807065.1. Taxonomy (GTDB): domain Bacteria; phylum Vulcanimicrobiota; class Vulcanimicrobiia; order Vulcanimicrobiales; family Vulcanimicrobiaceae; genus Tyrphobacter. The sequence continues at coordinate 109 of JAKAPO010000255.1, read as the reverse complement.
CGCTAACAGGACCGCTCCCAGCGAAGAAGCGGGAGCCCGCTACCGGCGTGAGCGCGCCGGTCGTTGCGTTGATCGTGTAGGCCGAGACGTTGATGGAACGGAAATTCGT
>JAKAPO010000254.1 GCA_021807065.1 bacterium | reverse complement strand
GGGCTGATGTTTCCGGACGAAGAGATGTACGGCGTCGACATCGTGATCAACGATTTCAGCTACGTGCGCGAGCGTGCCGGCAAACTTCGCGCGCTCTTGGTGACGCACGGGCACGAGGATCACATCGGCGGCATTCCTTATTTCCTGAAGGAGTTTAGGCGAACGCCCGTCGTCGGCACCGCGCTCACCCTCGCGCTGATCAAGGCAAAGTCGAAGGAGCACAAGCTCGGCGAGGTCGACTTCAGAACCGTCGTCCCCGGCGAGCGCGTGCCATTCGGGGGAATCGAGGCGGAGTTCATCCACATCAATCATTCGGTCGCTGGTGCCTGTGCGTTGGCACTGCGCACGCCGATCGGGACGATCTTCCACACCGGCGACTTCAAATTCGATCAAACGCCGATAGACGGTAAGCCGGCCGATTACTCGCGCATTGCACGCGTCGGTGAGGAGGGCGTGCTCTGCATGCTTTCCGACTCGACCAACGCCGAGCGTAGCGGCCACACGCTCTCGGAGCGGGTTGTCGGTGAGGCGTTTGCGGCGATCTTCACCCGCGCGAAGGGGCGCATCATCGTCGCTTCGTTTGCGTCGAACGTCCCGCGCATCCAGCAGGTGATCGATCAAGCAGAGCGGTTCGGGCGGAAAATTGCGTTCCTCGGGCGTTCGCTGCAAAACGTCGTCACGTTCGCCAGCGAGCTGGGATATCTGCGCATTCCGCCGGGCCTCGCGATGAAGCTCGAACAACTCGACGAGCTTTCACCCGACCAAATCGTCGTGATGACCACGGGTTCGCAGGGTGAGCCGATGAGCGGCCTTGGGCGCATGTCGGTGCGCGACCACCAACGTTTGCGTATCGTCGCCGGCGATACGGTCGTCGTCAGCGCGACGCCGATTCCGGGAAACGAGAAGTTCGTCTATCGGACGATCAATAACTTGTGCAAACTTGGCGCGACGGTCGTGCACGGAACCGATGGACGTTCTCACGTTTCGGGGCATGCCTCGCAAGAAGAGCTGCTGCTCATGCTCAATCTCGTCCGCCCGGAATTTTTCGTTCCCGTACACGGCGAGTACCGCATGCTCGTGCAGCACGGCAAGCTAGCGGTACGCACCGGCGTCGAAGCCGAAAACGTATTCATCGCTGAAGACGGTGACGTGCTCGAGTTCACGAGCGAGTACGGTGACAAAGTGGGCAAAGCGCATGGTGGGAACGTTTTCGTCGACGGATCGGGAATCGGTGACGTCGGCGAAGCGGTACTGCGCGATCGCCGCGCGCTCGCAGGTGACGGGATCGTGATGATCGTCGTCGCAATCGACGCGGAAGAGGCGCGGGTCACGGCCGGTCCCGATGTCGTCGCACACGGCGTCTTCTACTTGCCTGAAGCCGGCGGCGTGCTCGACGAGTTGCGGGCGCAACTCTCTTCCGCGCTCGAAAGCATCTCGGTCGAAGGCTTGCGCGACGTTCCTACGGTGAAGGAACACTTGCGCGACGTGCTTGCAAAAGCGATCTATGCGCGCACGAAGCGCCGGCCGGTGGTGATCCCGGTCGTCATGGAGGTGTGAGGTCGGCGTGGTGGCGTCGGTGGTTTTTGGACTCTTGGCGGCGGCGTTCTACGGCGCCGCCGATTTTTGCGGCGGCTTCGCTGCACGTCGCACCGCCGTCTTCGCGGTGACGGTCATCTCGCAGTTCACGGGCCTCGTGGTGCTCGCGGTCATTCTCGCATTCACGCACTGGCATCTGGCACCGTCGGATTGGCTGTTCGGCGTGCTCGCCGGTGCTTGCGCCGGCGCCGGACTCGTGCTGTTCTATCACGCGCTCGCCATCGGCAGGATGGGCGTCGTATCGCCGGTCACCGCGGTGCTCGCCTCCGCCGTTCCTGTCGCCGGAGGCATAGTATGGGGCGAGCGCGTTAGCGTCATACAAATGATTGGAATGGCGATCGCGCTCGTTTCGATCGTGCTCATCGCCGCATCGTTCGAAGAAAGCGAAGAGGGGAAGCGCGAGATCGCAACCGAGGGCGTGCGCGAAGCGTTGGCCGCAGGCATCATCATAGGTGGCTTCATTCTCTTCCTCAGCCGCGCTCAGCCGGCATCGGGTCTTGCGGTTTTGTTGCCTGCACGCACTATCTCCGTACTGATAATCTTGCTTTCGGCTGCAGCTCTTCGCGGCAGATTACGCACCAATCTCGGCATCCTGCCGCTCATTGCGCTCTGCGGTGCCTTGGACATGACCGCCAACGTTTTGTTTCTGCTTTCAGCTCGCGCCGGCCAAGTATCGATCGCAGCGGTGTTGACCGGACTCTATCCTGCGTCGACCGTTCTGCTTGCGTGGATCGTGTTGCGCGAACACTTGCAGACGGTGCAGCGCTGGGGCGTCGTGCTGGCTCTCGCCGGCGTCGCCCTCATCGCAGCCTAAGGCTCCTAAACGTGAGGCGCTCACCGCCTTTTTCAGAATTGTGTCACGGGCAGGGAATAGAATGGTAACAATGGTATGTTAGGCTCTTCTCATAAGCGCTGCGCCGACGACGCGAGAGGTTCTCGACACCATGATCGACTTTCGCGACTTCGTGGCGCGCCGTTTCGAGGCGATCGATCGTCGCTTTGAAGCACACGACGGTCGTTTCGACGCAATCGATCGGAAACTGGACTCACTCGAACATAAATTCGAAGCGCATGACCACTGGCTGCAAGAGCACGACCGGCGTCTCGGTGATATCGAAGGTCGCCTTACCGGCGTTGAAGGTCGCCTTACCGGCGTTGACGCTCGCCTTACCGGCGTTGAAGCGGAGCTGAAAACAATCGCTGCACCGTTGCGGCGCCGCCAGCGCCGATCGTAGATTAGATCGTCGACCAGACGTCGAGTTTTCGCTTGACACCTTCGATCGTCGCATCGGTGAAGTCTGTCGTCGTAGCGTTTCCGCCGAGATCGGGTGTTGCGGTGCCGGCATGCACCGTCTCGAGCGCGGCCTCGTAGATCGCGCGCGACGCATTTGCCGCGCGCTTGTCGTCTATGTAGGAGAGCAGCGCGCCGGCCGCGAGGATCATCGCGAGCGGGTTGGCGACGTTTTTCCCAAAGAGGCCGGGCGCGGTGCCGTGCGGAGCTTCGGCCATTACCATCTTTGGCCGGAAATCGCCCGCGTCGTCAGGGAACGACAGCAGCAGCGACTCGGCAGCGGCGATGGAGCCGAAGAGTTGCATCACGAGGTCGGACAGGCAGTCGCCATCGCGGTTCAAGGACGGAATGACCAACGGATCGTCGCCGGCGTTGGAAAGCAGGAGCGCATAGGTGGCATCGATCAGTTGCGGCTCGTACGGAATCTGCGGATGCCTCGCCGCGGCTGCATCCATCTCTTCCTTTAACATGCCTTCGTAGACCGGGCTGACGGTATACTTCGGGCCCCCGAAGACTCGGGCGCCGATGCGAGCGGCGTGCACGAACGCGTACTCGGCGACGAAGCGGCAGACGCCACGAGAGATCGTCTCGGTACGATGCGCAACCTCGGCTGTACCCTCGCCTTCGCGCCACTCCTGCGCGCCGTACGCATCGCCGACGGCCATGCGCACCACCGAAATCGGCGCGTGGATTCCCGCAACCGGGCGCACGCGCGGCAGTTTGCGCCCGGTGCGAACGATGATCTTTCCGTCGACGGCTTTTCGCAGGAGCGCATTCGGCGATCCGACGTCGCCGGGTTT
>JAKAPO010000253.1 GCA_021807065.1 bacterium | reverse complement strand
TGTAAAGCGCGATGGCTTTTTCGGCGCGACGCGTGATTTGGCGTACGTTGCTCCCGGCTACAGCGATTCCCGGGAGATCGGGAACGTAGGCGCTATAGTTGTTTTCGTCTTTTCGATGACGATCGCGTATTTTGTCATTTCCATCCAACCTGCTTGCGAATCGAGTTCAGGTCCCCGGTGGGACATCGTCACCGTCATGTCCCGCGAGAACGACACGACCGGAACCGTCCTTTCGCTTCCAAATCTCGTGGCCGCCATTCTTGCGTGCCAGTGTCCAATCTTCATTGCGGAGGCGTCGGCGAACGTCACGGGATACTACATAAGAGGTCGCAAACGTCAGGTTTTGACCTCTCGGGTGGCGCATGGCGCGCGGCGCTCAACGCCTTGCGCACGGCGCTTAGCGGGCCAAGTCCAGCAACGTGTGTAGTTTCGGCGCTCGGATGATGCTTGAAGGTTAGACCTACCTTCGAGGGCATGTGAGCGCCACCGAGCCAACTTCATGTGAACCACAAAATCAACGTGAAGGAGACTCGATGGCATCTACTACTTTACCACATCTGGACCGCTCGGCACTACTGGCGCTGCTCGCCGATCAGTCCGATGACGTGCTGCAGGCGCTCTGCCGCACGATCGCTCAGGCGGCGATCAGCGCGGAGTTCACCGAGCACATCGGAGCCGAGCACTACGCGCGCACCGGCGAACGCATCTACCGTAACGGCACTCGCCCACGCACGCTGAACACGCGCCTGGGCACGATTGACCTGAAGATCCCGCGCCCGCGCGAGGGCGGCTACATCCCGTCATTCATGGAGGAGCGCAAGCGCTCGGAGAAAGCGCTTGTCGCCGCGGTCGTCGAAATGGCGATCAACGGTGTGTCGACACGCAAGGTCGAGCGCGTCATCCAGGAACTCGGCGTCATCGGCATGTCCAAGTCGCAGGTGAGCGTGCTGTGCGCTCAGCTCGACAGTACGGTAAAAACGTTTCGTGAGCGACCGCTCGAGGGCCGGTATCCGTATCTCATGCTCGATGCACTCTACGTGAAGGTGCGGATCAGAGAGCGCGTCTGCAGCCAAGCCATCGTCATCGCCTACGCCGTCAACGATCTGGGCGTGCGCGAAGTGATCGGTGTCGACATCGTTGAAACCGAGAGCCACGCGAGTTGGATGGCCTTCCTGCGCTCGCTCATCGCTCGGGGACTCAAAGGCGTGATGCTCGTCGTGAGCGACGCGCACGAAGGACTCAAGGCCGCAATCGCGCAGGTCTTTGGATCGGCTCGCTGGCAGCGCTGCCGCGTCCATTATGCCGACCTCCGGATTATGCCGACAAGGGCGTGGAAGTATCGATGGTGCCGGGATTTTGCGTTGATGAGGTCGGCATAATCAAAGGGCCTCCAGCCAAGCCAGGATGTTGTCCGGCGCCTTGTATCTGCTGGGTTGGCAGCGGGGCGGTCTTGTTCGCGCGAGTGCTCGTTCTTTGAGCGTTAGATCGGCGTGCAGGTAGATCTGGGTCGTCTCGATGCTCTCGTGACCGAGCCAGAGCGCGATCACGCTGGTGTCGACGCCGGCTTGCAGCAATTGCATGGCCGCAGTGTGGCGTAGAACGTGTGCGGTGACCCTCTTGTTGCGCAGGGTTGGACAGCGACGTGCGGCGATAGCAGAGTAACGGGAGATAAGGCGCTCGATGGCGTCGCGGCTGAGCATGTGCCCGCGCCGAGTTGGGAACACCGGTGCGGCCGGCTCGCCTGCGTGTTCAGCCATCCACGCGCGTAGAACCGCAACGGTAACACCGGTGAGCGGCGTAATGCGATTCTTGCGACCCTTTCCGCAGCAGCTAACGTGCGCTCCGGTGCCGAGATGCACATCGGTGCCCACCAAGCCGATCAGCTCGGAGATACGCAGCCCGGTCTGAATCGCGAGGAGCAGCATCGTGCGGTCCCGGCGCCCGATCCACGTGCGGGGATCAGGAACGGCAAGCAGAGCGGCCACTTCTTCGTCGGCGAGATACGTGATCAACGCGCGATCGAAGCGCTTCGGCGGGATCGCGAGCACGCGCTGGATGCTGGCTGCATGTTCCGGATGGTGTAACGCAGCGTAGCGGAAGAGTGAGTGAATGGCCGCAAGGCGGGCATTGCGTGTTCGCACGCTGTTCTTGCGCTTGTGTTCGAGATCATCGAGGAAGCTGGCGATAAGCGGTGCGTCGAGCTGGGCCAGATCGATACGAGATGGCGCGGTAGTGGTGCGGGCTGAGGCGAAGGCGAGTAGCAGCCGTAAGGTATCGCGATAAGCAGCTATCGTATGTGGGCTGGCCTGTCGCTGCCGAGCGAGTCGGTCGGTAAAAAACGCTTGCAATATCGGTGCGAGTGCGCTCATGGCCGGCCTCCAAGATGAAGCTCGAGTCGTTGTGCAGCAAATGCTAGCAGCTCTGGTGAAGCCGAAAGATACCAGTACGTGCAGGCGGGATTGACGTGGCCAAGGTAGGTGGACAGCAGCGTGAGCGTCGTCTGGCCGTCTTTGCCTGCCGCATAAGCATCGAGGAGGGATCGAACAGCAAAGCTGTGCCGTAGGTCATGAATGCGCGGTCGGCACGAAGCCGAGCGTGGACTCAGTCCGGCCAGCCGCACGAGCCGATGAAAAGTCCACTGCACGTTGCAGTAGAGCAATCTTGTGCCCGCGCTCGATGTGAACACAGCCGCGGTCGAGGGGCTCGGCGAAAGTCGTTTACGTTGACGCAGATAGTCGGCCAGAGCGCGCAGGGCGGTGGGATGCACAACCAGCTCTCGCGATTTTCCGAACTTGGAGAGCAGAACGCGTAGCAGGCCGTTCCTGAAATCGATATCGTTGCGATTGAGGCGTATTGCCTCGCCGATGCGCATCCCGGTGACGGCCAGGAGCGCGATCAAAGTGCGAAAGGTGATCCGACGCAGCGGCGTCTTCAGGGATGCGGTTGCCGCGAGCAATGCGGCGATATCTTCATCGGAATACAGATAGGGATTGGCGCGATGCGGTCCAGACGGGAGCAAGTCCGTCGATGGAATCTCGTTACGTACGTCGCGCACGTGCAGGTGGGAGGCAAACCCGCGAACAACCGAAAGCCGATGCGCCTGCCAGTTGACGGCTCCGTCAGTGCATCGCCGCGCCCAGTTCAACGCCGCCTCGATCGTCACGATCTCCGCGCCATCCTTTTCGAGATAAGCAAGGAACTGATTCAACAATTTCTCGGTTCGCACGAGCTTGTAGCCCAGCGCTCGGCGTAACGACAAGTACTCGGATAGGGCCCGACGCAAGGGATTCATGACAGACCTCCGGGCCATGGCCTGGCTAACGCTCTGAGCGAATTGCGGTCGACCTTGGCGTAGATTGCCGTGGTGAGCGCCAGTCGGTGTCGCAGAACTTGACCGACCTCCACCAGCGAACTTCCGGCGCGCAGCATCGCCGTTGCTGCGGTATGACGTAACCGGTGTGCATGGAGTTTGCCCAAGCCCGCACGTTGGCTAGCCGCGAAAACAACTTGTGTCACTCCGGTGGACGTCAACTCGCGGTGCGGCGCCCTAATCCTGACGAATAAATTGCGACCTTGGGCGGTGTGGGGGCGGCCGCGTTGCAAATAGCCGAGCAGTGCCTCACCAACGTCGACGGGCATCGGTAGCCGCTCTGTGCGGTTCCCTTTCCCGCTCACTCGGATCTGCCCGTTG
>JAKAPO010000252.1 GCA_021807065.1 bacterium | reverse complement strand
CGATGTCGGTAGGCCGTTCGCGTTGTAGGCGAAGTGCGAGTGATAGCCAAGCGGCGTGTAGGTGTCGCTCAGGCGGCCGAACGGCTCGTTCGGATCGCTCGTATCCCACGCGTAGTGCACGACGCCGCTGGGCGTGCCGGTGCAGGGATCGCTGCCGTTGGGATAGTCGCCGCCGTGCTCGTGCGACCAGAGCGGATCGCAGTAGTAGAGCAGGTTGTTATGGCTGTCGTACTGGTACCACGCCGTCGGCTGGAAGGTTCCCATCGAGGTCGTGACCGACGGTTGCGCCTCCATGATCGCGTTGCCGCTGGCATCGTACGAGGCGGTCGTGGTGTTGTTGCGCTCGTCGGTGAACGAGGTCAGGTTGTCGTTGCCATCCCAGCCCTCGTTGCTCACCAGGTACTGAGTGCCGGTCCACTCCTGCGTCTGCGTCACGCGCCAGAGATTGTCAATCGTCCAGATGCGCGAGTGGCCGTCGGAGTCGCTGACGGTCGTCGTACCGGTCCCGTAGCCCGAGAAGCTCTCCGTGTACCAGCTCTGCAAGCCCGTCGGTTCGCTCGGCTGCAAGACGGTAGCCGTGCCGTCGTTCGGCGTGAAGTTCACGACACCATAATCGGTAAACGACGTGACGCGCCGCGAGCCGTCGTAGGCGAAGTTCACCGCATCGCCCTCCTGTGCCGTGCCGTTGTTGCGCTGGCTGACCGTATAGCGCGGTGAGTTGGCGCTGGCGAGCAAGTAGCCGGTTCCGTACGTGTAGGTCTCCGGGATGCAGTTCGCGTTCGTGCTCGAGCACTGCGGCGTCGCCATCACGTTGCCGGGGCGATCGACCTCAAGCAAGTCGCCGCTGCTGTCGTACTCGTACGAGATCGTCGAGCCGTCAGGGCGGGTGATCGACTGCAGCTCATCGGGCCCGGTCCCATTGAGCAGTGCGAATGTTGTTCCTACGCGCCGCGCGGAGAGACCGGCTGTACCCACACTCTACCATCTCGCCCTCCATACCGGCGTGCGCGAAGGCGAACTCCTCGCGCTCCGCTGGCGCGATATCGACTTCGAACGTGACACGATCCAGGTGGTACGCGTACTCAAGTCCCGCACGGCGCGGCGCCAGATCGAACTCCTCCCGGAAGATCTTGAGATATTGAGGCATCACCGCGACATGATGCGCCGGGAAGGACACGCACAGTCTCACGTCTTCGTATCCACGGCTGGGACCGCCCTCAATCCGCCCAACTTTCAGGCGCGCTCCTTCAAGCCGCTCTTGCGAGCCGCTAAGTGCCCAAACGTTCGCTTCCACGACCTCCGGCACACTGCTGCTACGCTGCTGCTCGCCGAGGGCGTCCACCCGAAAATTGTGAGCGAGCGCCTGGGCCACCCGACGATCGCGATCACGATGGATCTCTACCAACACGTGAGCCCCACCATGCAGCGCGAGGCGGCTGTCGCACTACAACGGGCACTTGGCCGTAATCCTATAGTCGAGAGCGAGGCCTGTCATGGGGGTCAGCCCGGGGGTCAATCGGGCAAGGGCCGCCGTACGCCGCAAGTGCGAAAGCCCGCTAGAACTCAGTATTGACGGGCTGTTTTGCAACTTGGCTCGGGTAGGACTTGAACCTACGACCAAGGGCTTATGAGTCCCCTGCTCTACCACTGAGCTACCGAGCCGCAGTCGATGGCGCGTTCTTCGCTGCCGGAGTCTACCAGAACCCGCCTTCGGCATCAAGCGCTACGGGCTTACAGCGCTACGGCCAACCAGGCGAGAGCCTAAGAGACGTCGAAATGCTTTTTCAGTCGTCTCGTCAGAGGTGTGATCGATGCGCTATTTGTCTATTTGCCTCGTCGCGCTTTCGCTGCTCGTCCCCGCAGCTGCTCAGGCTCAATCTCCCGATGCCACCTCGCTCCTCGCGCTGCACCGCGCCTATGTCGGGTGGCAGTTCGGCGACGGCACCTTCAACACGTACCGGCAGACTGGAACGATGGTACGCGAAGGGAGTCATACTACCTATCCCTGGACGACGCTCGAGATGGGCGCGATCTACCGCGACACCACCGTCGATCCCAAGACGGGAGAGCCGTTCGACGACGGCTTCACCGGCCGCGTCTTCTGGGAAACCGACGAGAACGGCTTCACCCGCCCCGATTTCAGTCTACGTCAAGGTCTCGATATCGCGTTATCCGTGCTTTTCAACGAAGGCACGACCGAATTGAGCAGTACGCTGCGGCCGTCGCAAACGATCGGCGGCAAATCGTACGCGGTCGTTCGCGTCCAGCCGCCGCATGGTGACGCCTTGGATCTCTATGTGGATCCCGTAACCGGCGCGTACGTGCGTGCCGTCATCGATCCCGGCGGCTCGTACGAAACGACGGTTGATATCCTCGGCTACACGGACGCCTTACCTGGAAAGCGCATGATCTCGAAGTACGAGATCGGCAAGTTTGTTTTCACGATGACGCACGTTCAACCGAACGTCACCATCGCCACCCAAGAGTTCCATCCGCCGCCGCAGCGTGCGACCTGGACGTTCGCAAATCCGAATCCATTTCCGATATCGGTCGAGCCGCATGCAATATTCGTCGACGCTACCATCAACGGCGTCAAAGGAAGATTCATCCTCGATACGGGAGCGGGCGGCATCTATGTCGACAACGCGTTCGCGGATCGCGCCCATTTGTCGACGATTACCAGGGGCACGGGCGGCGGAATCGGTCCCAATCCCGTCCGCATACGCCTTCGACGGGCTTCGACGATCACGATCGGCGGCAACACGCTCTCCAACGTCCTGATCGACACCGCGCGCTTCCAGTGGCACGAGGACAACGAGCAGCCCGCCGGCCTCATCGGATACCCACTTTTCGCGGGCGCGATCGTCAACCTGAACACGTCGAATCAGACGATGCAGATATTGAACCCGCAAACGGCTACAGCCGACACGAGCCATGGAGTTGCCATTCGCGTCGATCTCTACTCGAAGCAACCCGTCGTTCCGATGGTCATCGACAATCACATCGACGTCAAAGCGCTCCTCGACACGGGAAACGGTGGATTCGTCGCGATCTCGCCGACGCTCGTCAGCAAGCGCGGTGTGCCGATGATGGCGACCGGCTACCAAGGAAACGCTTTCTACCATCCCGAGGACCCAAGCGCTATCAGCAACTATATCAACTCGCACGTCGAGATCTGCGGCGTCGGAGGCTGCGAAACTGACCCCTGCTCGACGATCACGTCGATCGCCCTCGGTCCGATCGTATATCAAAGCACGTACGCTTGCGAGTCACAGTCGGTCGGCGGCGACTACATCCTCGTCGGATACGATTTCCTTCGCAACTTCGATTTCGTCTTCGATTATCGAGATGGCATCCTCGTGCTCAAACCTCACCCGCAGTAAGGCGATTCCCGTCCACGGCTTGCAGCGCCCATCCGCCGCGGAGGGACTGGCGCGGTCGGAGGGACTCGAACCCCCAACCTACAAGTTCGTAGCCTGTTGCTCTATCCAATTGAGCTACGACCGCACGCGTTGCTCGCTTCGCTTACTCTTTAACTTCCCTCGGAGAGAGAGGGATTCGAACCCTCGATACGACTTTACATCGTATAACGGTTTAGCAAACCGCCGCCTTCAGCCGCTCGGCCATCTCTCCGCAGTGCTTGGATTCTCCCGGCGGCCGCGTTCCTCCGCTCCCGCGGTGCGCCCGAGATCGG
>JAKAPO010000251.1 GCA_021807065.1 bacterium | reverse complement strand
TCGACCGCCAAGCCCCAGGGATTGGTGCCCGCCGCAAAGGGCGACCCCGCCACCGGCGTGAGCGCGCCGGTCGTCGCGCTGATGGTATAGGCGGAGACGTTGGCGGAGCCATGATTGGAAACGTACGCGAACGGGCCGGTCGGCGGAGGCGTTGCTGTTGGCGTTGGCGATGGCGATGGCGATGGCGAGCGCTGCGGAACGACACCGGCGTTTCCGCCCGGGCCGCTGCAACTGGCGGTCGCAACGGCGAGCACGGCCATGACGAGGAAAAACTTTCGAAAGTGCGTACCGATCATCGCTTAAAGGAATCCCCTCTTTTGCAAGACGCGCAGACTCTCGGGAAGGTAGAACCCTGCCCGACGAGCGCGCACGCGTTCATACCGTACGAAGTCTACGCGGCCTAGGCGGGCTTGCGTATGGGGGCAAACCCTACCAAAGAGCGGCGCAGTGCTCCAGCCATACGGCGTCTCCCGCCGTTGGCTGGTGGTGAAGCGCCGCAGCGCTCGGCAGGGCGCTCAATGCTCGCCGCTCTCCACGCCAGCTTGGCCTTGGACGTACTGCTTGAGCACCGAGAGCGGAGCGCCGCCGCAACTGACGATGCAATACGCGCGGCTCCAGAAGACGGATCAGACGCGACCTCGCCGTTAAACTCCAGAAGCTCGCAGTCCCACCGCTTTGCCAGATTTCCAAAGATCGCTTGGAGGCGTGCGAGGATCGCTGCGTCCATACAACGGCGACGATACTTCGTGACGAGAACTAAAGGGATATATGCCGTTCAATGTCGGTGCCGCGATTCGCGCACCGAAAGTTGAACAAAAGCTTGCGGAGCGAATTCTCAGCGAACGCCAGGTTTTCGCGCTACTGGAGGCCGTGGAAAACAATCCGCGTGATCATGCGCTGCTTCGGCTGCTATACAACGGGGGATTGCGTGTCTCCGAACTCGTCGGCCTGCGTTGGCGTAATCTCATCGATGGCGTGGACAACGTGACCGGCAAGGGCGGCAAGACCCGTGTCGTCCGGCTCTCGCGAGGAACCTGGCAAGAACCGCAGGCGCTGCGCACCGAGGAAACGTTTAGCGACGATCGGGTGTTTGCAATGAGCGCCTGCAACGCGTGGAAGCGCGTAAAGCGCGCCGCGAAGGTCGCCGGGATCGAAGGCCTGCCGGTCTCCCCCCACTTCTTGCGCCATTCACACGGTACGCACGCGCTGCGCCGCGGCGCCGACCTCGCGACCGTACGCGATACGCTCGGCCACGGATCGATCGCAACGACAGGACGGTACCTCCACGCCCGACCCGATAAGTCGAGCGGGGACCACCTCGCGCTTTAGAGAACGGTTAAACTAACGTTTTTTGGTCGCGCCACCGCTCTTGACGTGGTACGGATTAATTCCCGCGTTATGGGCCGCTCGTCGGCGGAACAAAGACTTATTATAGTGCTCGCGTTGAGCCAACTGCACAAGTTCGTTGCCGACACGCGATGCCGAGGAATTAGTCGAAAGTCAGATGATTGTACGAAAACTCTACTAGAAAGTGCTTCAGGCCAAACCCCAGGAATCGCGCCTCGATATCGATCACTCCATTGCGCACTAACCAGTACTTTCCAACGCTACCGTAGTTCAGACGAACGACGCCAGTGTATCCAATTGAACCCGATGTGCCACGGAGGGCGAACGTCATCGAACAAAACCGCATCGTTTGGGGTTCGATTATCACCTGCGATAAGGGGTGTGTCGCGGGATTGGTCTTTGCGGACAAAAATAATGCGTGCCCGACGCTTCCATCATCGCATCGCGATGCGCCACCGTCCTTCACATCGTAATATCCACTGTCCATGCTGTGGACAACGGCGATGACCCGCATTTCACCCGTAGCGGGACTTGGCGGGGGCGTCACTTGGGGAACGACATGTTCGGTGTTGCTAAAGCCCCGCTCCAGCCATGCTCGGGAGCCAAGCCAGGTCGGGTTAAAGAGCGCTGAACCCGAACGAGCGTCGCCGGTCGGTAACGTCACCGAAGCCGAATTTGTGTGGGAGACAAAGGTGGTCGGGTAAGCTCGAACCACGCTTCCGCGCCCCCCGGAGATGTTTATCTGCGCGCGGCCATCTTGATCCTTGACCACTTCGACATCTAGCCCGCTGCCTGATAGGGATGTCAAAAATCGCACTTGCGTTGGCTCGCTCAGACCCTGCATAGCCGAGATGGCGGCATTATAGAATTGCCTAGCGCTCGGGGGAGGCGCTTCAGTAGCTCCTCCTGGAGCGGTCGCCCCCACAAGACCCAAGCCACCCAGTAGTGACCAAAGGCACATAGACATAGCTCGCACTTATCGTTTGCTCCTAGCTCCCACGAGGCACTATTGTCGCGGTTGTCTGACGAAAAATCGACCACATAGATCAGACTTCCTGCGGAAATAGTTGCAGGAGCGCCCCCGCCTGCGGCCGCCTGAGCAAATGGCTGATGCGCTCTTGCAATACCTGGTTCGCTGGCAGGCGGATCGCGTACTCGATACCTTCGGCTTCCAAGAACTCGTACATATTCGGCCGAGCGAAGGTAGCGTCGCCTCGAAAGGCGATACGTTGCACCGTTCCTCGGTAACGCGCGACGACCGGCTTGAGCACCTGCTCCCAACCACCCGCGCTGTGAACGTTGCCCGGTCGAAGCGCCCACCGCTCCAAATCGCCGAACTGGTTGAAAACGAAGAGTGGATGGTAGCACGTGCAGCCGAAATGGCCGTTCCGGACGCTGTGCCCTTGCTCGACGTGGGTCGGGCTCACGCTCGAATCGAGGTCGAGGATGACCTCATCGGTTGACCGGTGCCCGCGAACACGGTCGATCCACTGGCCGGATAGATCGGCAAGGGCGCGGAGATTGCCAGGCCCTGCGAGCCAGCGCGTTTCGAACCGGCCCATCTGGCTCGGCGACGCCGCGCGACCTTTCGCCGCTTTGCCGCCGACGATCCGGCGCATCGCCGGATCGTGACGCAGCCGCTCGGCGTCGTTCACATCCTCGTAGCCCGCGAGGCGGCCGAACACCGACTGACGCAGCATGCCGCCCAATGCATGACGGCCGTTTTTGCCCGTACGTGCGTCAGCCAGTGCTTCTCCAGCCGTCGCGCTCAGACCAAGCGCGTCATCGAATTCGCGCTAAGCGAGCAGACCTGCGTCGGATGTTACAACGGAGCCGCGAAACTGCATCGTAACGCGGCGGTCAAAATCTACGCGCCGAGTATCGTTTTGCGCTTCACCCGCCGGGTCGGCATGCAAGCCCTGATCGATCAAGCAGAACATGCTGTTATTATGACGAAATCTCGATGAAGTTGCAGCAACTTTTGCACCTTCATCTGGCGAATGCGGACTAAATGGAGATAGAGGTCGAAAACACTATGATGGAGCGTCCTCAGCTCTTGTTTGGCTACCATAACGAAGGTACACTATATGAGGATGGAACCCGTCTCGCGCAAGGTCGCCTATCGCCTGTATCCGTCCGCTTCGCAAGAGGCGGCGTTGCGCGACATGCTCGGTTTGCACCAACGGCTCTATAACGCGGCGCTCGAACAGCGGATCGCGGCCTGGCGGCTCCAGCGCAAGAGTCTGTCGGCCTACGATCAGATGCGCGATCTCACCGACCTGCGCGCCAGCGATGAACGCTATGCCGGGCTCAACGCGCAGTCGGCGCAGGTCACGCTGCACCGTCTGCA
>JAKAPO010000016.1 GCA_021807065.1 bacterium | reverse complement strand
CGATCTCGCATCCGGCCGTAGAGCCCGCGCTCCTCGGGAAGGTACCCGAAGCGACGGCGCACGCGTTCGTCGATCGGCGTTCCGTCCCACCGAATCGTTCCGCCGTCGGGCGTGAGGATACCGACGATCATGCGCATCATGGTCGTCTTTCCGGCTCCATTGGGACCGAGCAGGCCGAACGTCGCGCCATCGCAGATCGAGAAGCTGACGCCGCGAACGGCGGCGACCCTGCCGAAGCTCTTCTGTGCGCTATCGACGACGAGCACTGCCTATTCGGTGCTGGGCGTAGCGACGCGGTCGAACCGAAGCAGCACGGCCATAGCAATGGCGGCCACCGTGAAGCCGACGTAGTACGAGAGATCGCCGAGCTGCGGATAGGCGCGAGCGACCGGTCCGGTAAACCATACTTGGTTCCAGAAAGGTGCTGAAGCTGCGAGCCCGGCGATCCACGCGATGAAACCGGATCTCCAATACGGTACGCGTTGTGGATCGGCCGGTGCATCTCCGCGGACCAGCAGATCGACGAGCACCACGCCGGCCCACGGTGAGGCCCAATAGGAAAGAAGCAGCAGAAACTCGGTATAGGCGGTCGCCATCTGCGCAGGTCTGCCGCCCCCCGTCGCGAGCAGCGCGCCGATGACGCCGACCGCAAGCGCGGCCAGAGCGCGTTTGACGCGTACGTTGAACGCGACGAGCGCGGCGAGCGCACCGGAGTACAGGTTCATGCAGTTTGCGGTGAGCGTTCCCAGCACGACCGCCAGCAGCACGAGCTTCGCAACCCATCCGGCGCCGAGGAGCACCGATACCGCCTGGGTCGGCAACGCGGTCGTGAGGTCGATGCCGCGCTCAGCGCTCACCGCAGCGGCGCCCATGATCTCGAGCACGATGCACGAGAGCGCGCAACCGAGGAACGAGTACCACCAGATCGCTCGAGGGTCGGTCTTGCGCGGAAGATAGCGCGAGTAATCCGAGGCGGCCGGTACCCACCCCAGCGCATACGAGAATGCGAGCGCACCGGCCATGATGAATGCCGCGAGGGGACCGCCTGCGGAGAGCGGCGCGTGCGCGTCGAAGGGTGCGAGCCAATGGGTTCGCCCGAACGTCACGATCGCGAGCGCCAAGAAGCCGAGCGCGAGCAATACGACGCTTACGCGTTCGAAGAGATGGATCAGGTTGTATCCGTAGACGGCGAGGATGATTTGCAACGCGAGCATGATGGCTAATGCCAGCGGGTACGGCCAGCCGGCAATCGTTTGGAGCGCATAGGCTCCGAAGACGGTGTTGATCGCAAACCACCCGACGCCCGCGAGGAAACTCAGCGTCGCGGGGGCGACGTTGCCGTATCGTCCGAACGCGAGCCTTCCGGCGACCATCTGGGGTACGCCGTAGCGTGGGCCCATCGTTGCCAGGATGCCGAGGACCGCGAAACCGGTAACGTTGCCGAGGACGATGCCGACGATTGCGCTGCGAAGGTCCGTACCGTAGAAAGCGGCGATCGCCAAGCCCACCATCCACGTTGCGATCTCGGCGTTCGCCGAGAACCATACCCCAAAGAGATGCCACGGTGCCCCGTGACGCTGAGCTTCGGCGACCGTCTCGATGCCGGTCGGCTCGACCTCGAGGATTTGGTCGCGGTAGAGATGGCTGTCGCTCACGGCGTCACCAGTTCGCGGCGAACCTGCGCGCGACCGCTCGAGCCGCTCAAACGCGCGTTTCGCTCAGCTCTTTCGATTCGGCAAACTGCACGCCGCGAGCGCGCATCTCGTCGAGCGCTCGACGAACGTCCCCGGGTGTGACGTCGATACCGGCTATTGCGTCGTCGAGAACGACGACCTCGAAGCCGGCATCGCGCGCGTCTAGCGCCGTCGCGCGCACGCAATAATCGGTCGCCAAGCCCGTGACGAAGACGCGCCGGATACCATGGTTACGCAGCTTCTCGGCGAGATCGGTTGCTGCGAAACCGCTGTAGCCGTCGGTCTTCGGATCGGTGCCCTTGCTGATGACGTCGTCGATCTGCTCGTCATGCAAGAGCGGCGAGAATTGCGCGCCATGAGTGCGGGCCAGACAGTGCCACGGCCAGGGGCCGCCGTTGGCCTGAAAATACGCATGGTTGCGCGGATGCCAGTCACGCGTCGCGACGACGTACGAAAAGAGCGGCATGATCCGGTTGATCGGCTCGAAGATGCGATTGCCGCCGGGTACCGCGAGGCTTCCGCCCGGAAGGAAGTCGTTCTGCGGATCGACCACGATCAGGGCATCGGAAGCGGATATCGCGCGCACGTTCGTAGGTTACGGGTTCCTAAGTCACCTGTCCAGAGGGGATGAAGCCGCCCAAGCGAACGGCCACCCTGTTTCCGCTGCTACTCCTTGGAGGTTTCCTCAGTGGACAATACCTCGAACATCGATTTCAACCAAGCGTTTGCCGCGTTCAGCGCCTTCATGGGCGTCTGGGCCCTCATCATGCTCGGCATATGGATATTGACGATCTGGTTCTTCTGGCGCATTTTCGCGAAGGCCGGTATGAGCGGCGCGCTCTCGCTGCTGAACATCATTCCGTTCGGCACCTTCATCTGCCTCATCATCTTGGCGTTCGGAACGTGGCCGGCGCTGGGCGGGACGCAGAGCAACTACTCCGCGCAGCCTGGAACGAGCTAACCCATCCAGGCTTCGACCGCATCGGCGGTTGACGGAAGGATGGCCGACAAGTTCTCGGGAGCGGCGTTCGTGATGGCGACGTCGTCCTCGATGCGCACCCCGATACCGCGAAAACGTTCCGGAACCGTGGCATCGTCGGGCTGGAAGTAGAGACCCGGCTCGACGGTGAGGACCATGCCCGCGCGCAGCGTGCCGTATTTGTATTGCTCGCTGCGCGCGCGCGCGCAATCGTGCACGTCGAGCCCTAGCATGTGGCTCACGTTGTGCAGGGTGTAGCGGCGGTAGAGCTGATTCTCTGAACCGAGCGCCTCATCGAGCGAGCAGCGTAGGATCCCCAGCTCTATCAAACCTTGCGTCAGGACGCTCATCGCGCGGCGATTCGGTTCGAGGAAGTCGTTGCCGGGCGTACAGGCTTCCATCGCCGCTTGTTGCGCCGCATAAACGAGCTCGTATACCGTGCGCTGTTCGGGTGAAAAGCGGCCGCCTATCGGCAGGGTGCGCGTAACGTCGGCGGTGTAGAGCGAATCACATTCGACCCCGGCATCCAAAAGCAACAGCGACGCGCGATCGAGCGCACCATCGTTGCGCGTCCAATGAAGCGTGCAAGCGTGATGTCCGGAGGCGGCGATCGTCAAATAGCCGACGTCATTCGCCTCGATGCGCGCTCGCCGCCAGAACGCGGCCTCGACCTCGCGCTCGCTGCGGGAGAGTGGAAGGATCGCGATGACGTCTTCGAAACCGCGTTTGGTAATCGCGACCGCCTTGCGAAGTTCTTCGATCTCGTAAGCGTCCTTGATCAGCCGTAGCTCTGCGAGGTGCGTCGCCAGCTCGGCATCTGCGTCGCGCTCTTCGAAGCGCGCGTCGAACGCGGGGTTGACGCCACGCAAGAGTCGCACCGACGCACGCCGCGCGCGCAGGTCGTCGAGATATTCGTCGATTGCGCCCAAGCTTTCACACTGGTCGACGCCGTAGTACGCGCCGCTCTCCTCGACGCCTCGATGCCTTCCCACCCATAGCTCGCCGTGGATGCGATCGGTGAATCCTTCCGCCGTTCCGCGATTGTGTCCGGGGACGAAGAGGTGCGTTCGATGGCGCGCACCCTCCGGCTCGAAGACGAGGAGCGCCCCGGGTTCGCCGCCGCCCATGAGATACGCGAAATCGCTCGAAGGGCGGAAACGAAAATACGTGTCGTTGGCGCGCACGTGCTCGCAGCCGGCCGGCAATGCTAGATATTCGCCGGGGAATGTTCGCGAGAGCGCGTCACGGCGTGCATGCAAACGCGCGAGTTGCGGATGTGCGGAGCGCTCGGCGGGACGCTCGAGCCAGCCTTGCGACATGAATTCCACGAGCGCCGCGGGCGGCGCCTGATCGTGGGCCGCTTGCCGCGGCGAAGGCTTCTGGAGCGCCTGGGAGTCCATGCTTGGCTCTTTAGTGAAAAGAAGGTGGAATCCCCGCGCTGCCAGGCGCACGTCACGCGGACGGAGCTTCCTCCCGTTACAGGCGATTGTGGTGAGGCGTGCGATGCTTTCCCGTTCGCGTCACGATGGCGCGTAGCGGCGGAAGCTTCGTGCGTCGCAGGCGTGCGTTCAGCCGGGCTAGATCGCTCGTGAAGAGCGCCTGCGTTCGCGTTTGCATTGCCGACATCTGCGCGCCGTAGCGATCGATCAACGTCTGTTCCGATTGCGTCGGCGGTCCGGGAAAACCTGAGATTAGGTAACGCAGATAGGCAATTTGGTCGATGAGTCGTGCACGATGCCGGTATCCGGCATTCTGGCTTCCGTTACCGTTGCGCAACGCATCTGCCGCAGCGTCGATCTCGATCCGATAGGCGCGAAGGGCGCCCGAGAGGGGTCCGCCGTGCAGGCGATGCTGCAGTCGTGTGATTTGCCCGTCGAGATTTGCGATGATCTGCACCTGCACTTCGCCGCGCTCTTGCATCTGCGCGAGGGTCTGCAACGTATCGAACTGCGCGTGCACAGCCCGCGTCGAGGCGCGCGAGGAGGGGTCGAGGCGCACCTCGAGCGGTTGCTCCATGACGGCGCTGCCAACGCGCAGACGTACCCGGTACGCTCCCGGCAGCACCTGCGCGCCCACGATTTTCAGCGGATAGAAGACGTAATACGACCGCGGATCTTGCACGGCGTCCTGCCCCCCAGGCGGATCGACGGTGAGATCCCAGACGACGCGATTGATGCCGGGTTTCGCCGTTGCGTCGAGCGTGCGCACGATACCGCCGTTCGTGCCGAGAATTTGCAACGCGACTTTAGGGGCGCGCGCCTTTTTCGACCGCTGCGGAAGATAGTAAGAGATCTGCGCGCCGTACGGCTTGTTGCCGGCAACGAATGCGCCGCGTCCCGGTTCGTACGTCGGACGCGGCTCGTAACGCCACGCCGTCATCGGAGCAAAGAGAGCCGGCCCTTTCGTTTGAGCGAGTCCTTCGAGCGGCGTGATGTCGTCGAGAATGTAGAAGCCTCGTCCGTGCGTTCCCAAGATGAGATCGTTGAAGACGGGTTGGATTGCGAGATCGTAGACGGGTACCGGCGCCAGACCGAGCATGAGGCTCTGCCAGTGACGCCCGCGGTCGAACGATACGCTGACGCCCTGTTCCGTTCCGGCAAAGAGCAGGTTTCCGTTGCGCGGATCTTCGCGCACGACGTGCACGTACGACGGCAGGCCTTTGGAGATGTCCGTCCACGTCTTCCCGTAGTCGGTCGTGTAGTACGCGTACGGTGACGGATCGCCCAGCTCGTGACGATCGAAGGAGACGTAGGCGACGCCCGGAGTCGTTCGCGATGCATGGACGGAGGATATCTCCGGATCCGGCGGCAAGCGCGGAACGTTCGCGATGACGTTCGTCCAATGCGCGCCACCGTCACGGGTTATCCAGAGGTTGCCGTCGTCGGTTCCCGCCCATATAGTGCCAGCATCGCCGGCGTCTTCAGAGATCGCAAAGATCGTGCAGTACGTTTCCGCATTCGTGTTGTCGCGTGAGATCGGGCCTCCGGAAGGCCGCAGTGTGCGTGGATCGCACGGCTGGGAGAGGTCGGGGCTTACCACGCTCCAGCGACTTCCTGCGTCGGTCGTTCTGAAGAGAACGTTTCCACCGAAGTAGAGGACGTTGGGATCGTGCGGCGAGATGTAGAGCGGTGCGCTCCAGTTGAAGCGGTACGGATAGCTTCCCGCGCCCGTCCCGAACGCGATGAGCGGTTGCGGCGAGATGTTGCGCACGTCGCCGGTGCGTAGATTGCGGCGTGCCAAATCACCGAAGTGCGTGTCGAGGTAAACGATGTCGGGATCGCGCGGATCGGCCATCGCGTACTGTCCGTCTCCCCAATCGATGATGTTGCGCCACGCGCCGCCGGGAACGCCGGCATACTCGCCGTCGTTCCAGAGCGTGCTGGGTCCCCACCACACCTCGTGATCCTGCAATCCGCCCATGATGTGGTATGGAACCGCTAGGTCGTAACCAACGCGATAGACTTGGGCGAACGGAACGACGTTGTCGAAGTCCCAGGTCTTGCCGCCGTCGACCGTGAGATCGAGTCCCATATCGCTGCCGCCGATCAGGCGCTGCGGATCGGTCGGATCGATCCACAGGTCGTGGTTATCTCCGCCGCCCCCAAAGTGCTTAAAAGTCCTTCCGCCGTCGGCTGAGACATGATTCTCGCCGCTGATGATGTAGACGCGGTTTGGGTTTCGCGGGTCGACGCGCACTTGCGAAAAGTAGAACGGACGGAAGACGAGGTCCCGATCTGCGTTCACCAACGACCAGCGCCGACCCGAATCGTCGGACCGGTAGAGAAGCCCGCTCCTCGTCGGAATTACCGCGTAGACGACGTTTGGACGATCGTAGCAGACTGCGACGCCTACGCGGTTGATGATGCCGCCCGGCAATCCATCGTGCAGCGCAGGATCGGTGAGGCGCTGCCACGTGCGGCCGTTGTCGATGGATCGGAAGAGGCCGCTCCCGGGGCCGCCGCCGCGAAAATGCCACGGACGCCGCAAGAAGTCAAACGTACCCGCATAGGCGATCTGCGGATCGCGTGGATCGAAGACGACGTCGCTACCACCGGTCGTGGGATTGACCCAGAGTACGCGCTTCCACGTCTTTCCACCATCTTGCGTGCGATAGATACCGCGCTCGCCACCGGGAACGAACTCCGGTCCGAGCGCAGCGACGAGCACGACGTCCG
This sequence comes from bacterium, assembly GCA_021807065.1. GTDB lineage: Bacteria > Vulcanimicrobiota > Vulcanimicrobiia > Vulcanimicrobiales > Vulcanimicrobiaceae > Tyrphobacter. The sequence continues at coordinate 10,459 of JAKAPO010000016.1, read as the reverse complement.
GATCGAAGGGATCGATTGCGATCTTGGCGACGTGTTGGCTCGCACGTAAGCCGGCGAAGCTCCACGTTGCGCCGCCGTTTAAGGACTTAAAGACCCCGTCACCGGGGGAGGCGGTGTTGCGCGGAAACCCTTCACCCGTACCGACGTAGAGGATGTGCGGGTCCGATGGTGCGATGGCAAGCGCGCCGATCGAGCTCGACGTTCCTATGTCGAACACGTTGGTAAAGCTCTCGCCGCCATCGGTCGATCTGTAGAGACCTCCGGAAGCGTGCCCCGCGTAGATAACTCGCGGATTCCCGGGAACTCCGGACACGACGTCCAAGCGGCCGCCCATCTGAGCCGGTCCCACCCAGCGCCATTGCAGCATGCCGAAGTCGCGCGTGGTTGGCAGACGAATCACGGCAGGCGGCGGGTGGGTTGCGCGCACGCATGACGCAAGCGCTGCCAGTACGGTCACAGCGAGGATTCGCTTCACTCAGTTAAACCTTCCAGCGAGCGGGGGATCGAGCCTCCGCGGCAAAAGACGCTCGTTCATGTTGTGCAGAAGCCTTGGCAGCATGGTCGCGGCGGTCGCATTGGCTTCCGGCATCGCACCCGCATCGGGAGAGTCGCAGGACGCGCTGCTAGCGCGCGTCCAAGCCGCCTATAACGTGCAGTGCAACGACCTGATCGCGAACGACTTCACTTCATTCGAGAAAACGCTGAGCCCAAACTTCTCGGCGAGCGTGAACGGGCAGACCGTTACCCGGAACTACATCGTCACGCAACTGCGGGGTTTTGCAGCGCAAGGCCGAGTTACCAAATGCACGACGACGATCGCATCGGTGCAAGAGAGTTCGAACGTCGTCATCGCGGTCGTGAACCAGCAGCTCGACGGCACGTTGAGCGACGGGACGCATACCGCTCCGGTGGAGATCGACGCCGGCAAACGCGACATGTGGTCGGATGTGGCGGGTGCGCTCGAACAGACGACCTCGGTGAGCTTGTGGACGCTCACCTACGTGAACGGCGAGCTGAAAGGTCAAAGCGGTACGCCGCCGTCGACGCCTCCGCTAAGTTTGCCGACTTCCAGCCCCGAGCCGTGATGCGCCTCATCTATCCCGTGCCCGCCGGCGGGCGCGTGGGCATCGGGCTGCTCGTTCTGCGTCTCATGGCCGGCACCGGCTTCATCGTGCACGGGAGTTTCAAGATCGCGCAACCCTCGATGTGGATGGGCCCCCACGGCTTCGCTCCGCCGTGGTTGCAAGCCGTCGTGGCCGTTGCCGAATTCTACGGCGGATTCGCGCTGATCTTCGGCTTTCTCACCGCGTTGCTTACCGTCGTGCTCTCGATCGACATGATCGTTGCCATCGTCAAAGTGCACATCCCGCTGGGCGCACACTTCGCCGGCGGCAGGTTACCGCTCGAGGTCCCTCTCGCCTATCTCGCGATGCTGCTGGCCCTTCTCTTCGCCGGACCGGGGAAGTATTCAATCGACGCTTTCATCTTGCGAAGGCGATAGCGTGGAGAGTTTCGAGCTCGTCGTTGTCGGAACGGGCAGCGCGGGAACAACTGCGGCGAGCAAATGCCGTTCAGCCGGATGGGGCGTTGCGATCGTCGACGATCGACCGTTCGGCGGAACCTGCGTACTGCGTGGCTGCGATCCCAAGAAGGTTTTGGTAGGCGTTGCAGAGTTGGTCGACTGGAGCCGCCGCATGTGCGCTACAGGCGCCGTCACCCAGCCATTGCAGATCGACTGGCCGGCGCTCGCGCGATTCAAGCGCACGTTTACCGAACCGGTCCCGGCGCAACGGCAGCGTATGTACGACGATGCGGGTATCGTCAGCTTTCACGGCCGGGCGCGTTTCATCGATCGCGAGCATTTGAATATCGGCGGCCGAGTAGTGCAGGCGCGCCGCGTTGTCATTGCCAGCGGAGCGAAACCGGCACCGCTCGGAATTCCGGGTGAAGAGCACGTCGTTACGAGCACCGAGTTTCTCGAGCTGGAACGGCTACCGGCGAACGTCCTCTTCATCGGCGGCGGGTACATCTCGATGGAGTTCGCGCACCTCTGCGCGCGCGCGGGCACAAAAGCATGCGTTCTAGATCGGGGCGATCGCCCACTGAAAGGATTCGACGTAGATCTCGTCTCTCGGCTCGCCGGTTTGACGCGCGAAGCGGGCATTCGACTGGAATTGAACGCGGCAGTTACAGCGCTCGAAAAGCGAGGCAGAAGTTTTGTGGTTCGCGCGATCCAGCAAGGACGCGATGCCGAGTTTGTCGCCGACCTCGTCGTGCACGGCGGCGGCCGCGTACCCGACCTCGACGACTTGAATTTGCAGGCCGCCGGAGTGGCGCAGACCGAGAAAGGCGTGCAAGTGAACGAGTTCTTTCAAAGCGCGACGAACGAGGCAGTCTACGCAGCGGGTGACGCCGCCGACGGCGGCGGTCTGCCGCTCACGCCGGTTGCGGGAACCGAGGGTGAAATTGTCGCGGAGAATCTGCTCGAGGGAAACCGTCGCACCGCGGATTTCAGCGGGCTCGTGAGCATCGTATATACGATACCGCCGCTGGCAACGGTCGGTTTGACCGAAACGCAAGCCTCCGAGCGAAAAATCCAGTACCGCTGTTTTGGCGGTGACTCGTCGGATTGGTACACGTACCGTCGCATCAACGCGCCGTCCGAGTACAAAGTCTTGGTTGATGAAAGCACCGCGTGCGTCATCGGCGCGCATCTGCTCGGCCCGCACGCCGAAGAGCTCGCCAACATCTTCGCGCTGGCAATCCGCGCGAAGGTTCCAGCGGCAGTCTTGAAGGAGACGCTCTTCGGCTATCCGACCGCTGCCTCCGACATCGAATACATGCTGTCCTGAAGAACTCTACGAGTAGGGCAGTTGTGTCAGCCTTCGGTAACGCACCGGAAGTGACAACTCACGCATTTCTGATCCGCAACGGTGGAACCTCAAGTATTTCTGATGTCGAGCACATCGCAGATGATCTCTCGGGGACTGGTTTTTCTAACCACCGCGCAAACGGGCGATTAGGTGTTCGCCGACGCGAATCGCGTTCGCCATCGCCGTGAGCGCCGGATTGACCGCGCCGATGCTCGGAAAGAAGCTCGTGTCGACGACGTACAAATTGTCCAGGTCGTGCGCCTTGCAGTTGAGATCGAGCACGCAGCTCGACGGGTCGGTTCCGAATCGGCAGGTTCCAACCTGATGTGCGACGCCAGCGACGGGAACGTCTTGCTCGAAGTAGTGGTTGCGCAGAAGCAGACGTCTCGCGCGCATGCCTATACCGTTGAGCAGAGTTTCGAGGCGATTGAAAAGACGAGCAAACTCTTCCCGATTCGTTTGCCGGTAACTCAGCGTAACGGATCCGTCCGCGGCAAGGCTTACGCGATTTTCCGGCAGCGGCAAATCTTCGGTCGTCAGCCAGAAGTCGACGGAATGTTCAGACAGTTCTTCTAAGGTGAACTCCGGAGCCAATGCCGTTTCGCGCGGCCGCTCGCCACGATACATCGCAGGCAATGACTTGCCTACCATTTGGATGTTGCCCATCGGGTAGTCGAAGCCCGGCTCGCCGAAATAGAAGTCATTGAGGCCGAGCGTCTTTTGATAGACCGTGGGATTCTTCTCGAGGGATACGGCCATCGCCGCCGCGCAGTTGTGGAACATGTAGTTGCGCCCGACTTGATCCGAACGATTGGCTAAGCCTCGCGGATGCGCGTCATTTGCCGAGAGCAAGAGCAACTTCGCGGAATTAGCGGCTCCCGCGGAAACGACGACGACGTCACCCGAATACGATTCCTGCTCGCCGTTCCGCTCGACGATCACTTGTGTGACGGTGCTGCCTGAGGCGTTGGTTTCCAGGCGTATCGCCTCCGCTCCGACGAGCAGCGTCACGTTCGGCAGATCGAGGATCGGTCGCACGGCTAGAGTCTCGGCATCGGATTTTGCGTGCACCAGACACGGATAGCCGTCGCACCACTTGCACCGGATGCACGTGCTGCGCGAGCGGTCCGCCTCGTCGAGCAAAATCCCGCAAGGCGCGTGAAAGGGGTGATAGCCCGCTGCGGCGAGATCGCTCATCAGTTGAGCGAGACGCGGTTCGTGCGAGACCGCGGGCCATGGATACGGCTTGCTCGCGTACCCTTCGGTTGGATCTTCACCGTGATTGCCGTGAATCTGGTAGAGCCATTCGGCCTTGGTGTAGTACGGCTCGAAATCGTCATACGTGAGCGGCCACGCCGGCGAGATGCCGTCGAGGTGCCGCAACGCTCCGAAATCCCTGGGACGCAGACGATAGAGCGACGCCCCGTAAACCTTCGTTGCCCCACCGACGAAGTAGTGTACTTGCGGCTGGAACGGTTTCCCGTCTGCGTCGTACCAGATATCCTTGGAAATGTAGCGATTCTCTTGGAATACCGCCCGCGGATCCCAGTTCTCGAGTTCGCGCGGTAAGAAGGTTCCGCGTTCGAGCAAGAGCAGCTTCTTGCCTGAAGGCGCCAGCGTGTGCGCGAGCGTCCCGCCTCCTGCGCCCGTGCCGATGATGACGACGTCGTAATGCTCGGCCATCGATTTCATGATGCTGCTCGCACGCTGATGCGTTCGAGCAACCCTCGTTTCGTCTGCGGAACCGCCGTTCTGATGAAGATCACGGGCACAGTGATTTCGTGACGAAGACCAAATGGACATGCAGTGCAGCTACACAGTGTCGCCCGGTACGAACGTCATTTGCATTGGCCGTAGGCCGACGGCCCGGATCGTCTGTGGAGATTCGCGGCTGCGTGGGTCGTCGAAACAGGAAACTCAGCGTACCGCATGAGCGGCCCGTGGAAGAATCCTCGGCCGTTAAGCCGGGAGGAGGTCAAGGCAGCATCGGCGTCACCGAGTAATGCGTGCCGTCGGTGACGACCGTAACGGCCCCGTTTTGGTCGGTGCGGTAGATCGTCGCGCCGAATCGCTGGAGCGTGGCGAGCGTCGACGGCGCCGGATGGCCGAACATATTGTGGCGGCCGACGGAGATGATTGCGTAGCGGGGGTGTACGGCGGCTGCGAATGCGGGACTGGAGCTGTAGGCCGAGCCGTGATGGCCGACTTTGAGCACGTCTGCGTGGAGGTCGACGCCCTCTTGTAGGAAGCGTTGCTCCGCTGCAACGCCGGCGTCGCCGGTGAAGAGCATGCGGAAATGGCGATACTGCAGGAGAAACGCTACCGAGTTGTCGTTGATGTCGTTCCCTGTTCCGCTCAGGAACGGCAGCGACGGCCCGATGACGCGGAGAGTGATGCCGTCGTCGGTGCGCCATGCCGGTACGCGGATAGACGATGGGAGTGCCGTGAGCGCGCGCTGTCGCGATTGCATCTTGATATGCGTAGCCGCCGTACTGTTGCCCGCCATCCGCGAGTCCGGCGACGCGCAACCTGCGTATCACCGGCGCAATTCCACCTGCGTGGTCGTCATGTGGATGCGACACGATGATCGCGTCGAGCCGATGGATTCCGCTGCGCAGCAAGAAGGGAACGGCGGTTCTCTCGCCGACGCGCTCGGCGACGGAGCCGTCCGTTTGCGGACCGCGCTCCAGCCTTCCGCCGCCGTCGACGAGCAAGGCGTGGTGCGCGGGCGTTTGAATGAGAATGGCGTCCGCCTGGCCGACGTCGATGGCGGTGATGCGCAACCTCGTCTCGCGCGGGTGTGGCGGCTGCAGCACGAGCGCGACGCCGCATAGCGCCGCGGCGAGACCTGGCAGTGGATGTCTTCGCCGAATGCACCACGCACAGAAGAGCAGCGCGGCGTCGTACGCCGCGATGCAGTGAGCCGGCGCAGGAGTCACCGGGATCGCGCTGCCGAGAAGCGCCGAAAGCGTGCGCACGACCGCGAGCATCCAAGCAACGATCCACCCGTTGACATTGGCGATCGCTTGCGCGAGTGAGGGCAAGTCCCTGAGGACGAGTTGCGCCGCGCCGAGCACGAGCGACGCACCGACGCACGGAACGACGCCGAGATTTGCTAGTATCGCGTACGGCGAGAATTGCAAGAAGACTGCTGCGGTGAGCGGCCACGTTCCGAGCTGCGTCGCGATCGCAAGCACGACCGCCTCGCGTACGGCGTTCGGGAGAGCGGCGCGCTCTTCGAGCCACGCCTGAAGGAGCGGCGCGCAGGCGAAAATCGCGCCCACGCAACTGAAAGAAAGCGCAAACGACGTCGTGGCGATGCTCAACGGACGCAGCGCGGCAATCGCAAGCGCTGCAATAGCGAGCGTGTTCCACGAGAACGAGGTTCGCCCGAAGGCTCGCGCCGTGAGTGCCACGCTCGCCATGACGGCCGCGCGTATCGCGGGCAATTGTCCGCCGCTCCAGACGACGAACGCCCAAACCCCGGCGATCGCGATCGCGCACGTCCACGCTCTCGGCAGCGCCAGAGCGGAGAGAAGCGCTACGATGAGCGCGGCGACGACGCCAAGGTGAAGTCCCGCGGTAACGAGGACGTGCACGGTGCCCGTCTCCTGGAACTCCGCGCGAAGATCTGGAGGAAGTGCCGCGCGCTCGCCCCACAGCTCGCCGGCCACGATCGACGACGCCGGTTCACCGAGTTCGTCGCGAAGCCGCGTCAGCGCCCATGCGTGCGCGCGTGCGAGCCGGACGCGCGCATCTCCGCGATACGTGACTCCAGTTGCCAACACGTCGGCATGAACGATCTGTGCAGAAAGGCCGCGTTCGCGTTCGATCGCTGCAACGCTGGGTTCACCGGGATTGCGCGCCTCGTCGAATGGCTCGAGGCGGCCGCGCAGAAAGATGCGAGCGCCCTTCGACGGCGGCGTTCCGATCGCGTGAACGAGCACAGCGAGCCCGCCGTCGAGCACCGCCGAGAAGCAGCTCGTCGTGCCGCTCTCGCGGAGGCTTCCAAGCGCGAGGGCATGACACCGTGCCGTGCGCATCTCGCGCACGGTCGTCACCTGCTGCGTTGACCACCACGCGTTTGCGGCGGAGAGCGCGAGGGTGATCGCGATGCCCGCTCGAACGGCCCCCGTCGACCAGAAGACTGCGTACGCACTCAGCGTGAGAATGCCCAACGCATCGAGCGCACGGCCGTCAGCCGAGAGCGGGGCAAGGGCGAGTGCGCCGAGGACCGCGGCGGCCGCAAGCGCAACCAGCGTAGTCACAACGATCTATCACGACATCTGCAGAGAAAGGCAAGGGGTTGCGGATCATCGTTACCGGCGGAGCCGGATTCATTGGATCGCACATCGTCGAAGCCTATCTTGCGCTCGGCCACGAGCTGCTGGTTATCGATTCGTTATGGGAACACGGCGGCGGCCGGCGCGCAAACGTTCCGGCTCACGTGAGCTTCGAGCCGATGGACATCCGCGACAAGAACCTCGGACGGATTTTCGCCGCGTTCCGGCCTGAGGTAGTGAGCCACCACGCCGCCCAGCACTCGGTTGCGGTCTCGGCACGCGATCCAGGTTACGACGCAGAAGTGAACGTCGTCGGCTTGCTCAACGTTCTCGAGAACGCGGTCAAAGTCAAGGCGAGGAAAGTGATTTTTGCCGGGAGCGGGGCGAGCTTCGGAACGCCCGACACTTTCCCGATCACGGAGGCGACGCCGCAGCGGCCTACATCACCGTACGGCATCACGAAGATGGTCGGCGAGCACTACCTGCGCTTCTTCAAGGAAGATCGCGGCCTCGATTTCACCTCGTTGCGATATGGCAACGTCTACGGCCCACGCCAGGACCCCAACGGCGAAGCTGGCGTCGTCTCGATCTTCATCGGAAAGTTCCTGAAGCACGAGGGCGTGCGGATCGACTGGGACGGCGAGCAGACCCGCGACTACGTCTACGTAAAGGACGTCGCCCAATGCAACGTCGCGGCGCTCGACAAAGGCTCGGGCGAATGCTTCGTGATCGGCACCGGCATCAAGACGAGCGTCAACCAGATCTATCGTTCGCTGGTCGAAATCACCGGTTTTCAAGCGCCGGTGACGCGCGCTGCGAAACGCCCCGGCGACGCGCGCGACGCACAGTTCGATTCATCGCTCGCGCGCGAACGGCTTGGCTGGCTCCCTCAAACGTCGCTGCGCGACGGCATCATCGAAACGTATAGGTACTTCCAGAGACTGATAGCTGCGTAGCGCGTCAGCGGACCAGATTCAGCAGTTTGTCTTGGACGTAAAAATGTTTGCGCGGCTCGTCGCCGTCGAGTTGGGCACGTACGTTGGGGTCGGCGAGCGCGAGCGCGAGTGCGGCGGATTCCGAGAGGCCGGGCGAAGCGGCGATGCGGGCGCGAATTCTCCCGTTCACTTGGACGACGAGCATGATCGCGTCAGCTGCAATTGCTGATTCGTCGGGCTCAAGATAGGGTTCCAGATGGACGGAGGTCGTGTGACCCGCACGGTGCCATAGTTCTTCGGCGATGTGCGGCGCGAACGGCGCGACGAGCAGCGGCAAGACTTCAATTGCGTAGTCCAAGACCGGCGACTGTGGGTTCGACTGCTGCAACGAGGAGATGGCGTTGAGCAACTCATCGAAACGCGCGATCGTCGTGTTATAGTGAAAGCGCCGGCTTGTCGTCTCTTCGATTGCCGATTTCGCCGCGACGTGAACCGCGCGCAGGGTAGCCTTTTCTCCGGGTGTTTCCACCGCGGGCAGAGTTCCATGAGCTTCCCTCGACGTCGCTCGGGATGACACGAGCGGTTGCCCGGCGCTCGCGCTATGCTCACCATGGCGGCGCGAGCGTTCGGTCCTGGGCGTGCGCTCGTTGCTCGTGCAGAGCCGCCACAGGCGGTTCAAGAAGCGAACGCGGCCGCTGATGCCTTCGTCCGTCCAGTCGCTCGTATCTTCGGGCGGCGTGACGTAAAGAAGGAAGAGCCGCATCGCGTCGACCCCGTTCTTTTCAGCCGTTTCGTCGATACCGATGACGTTACCGCGTGACTTCGACATCTTCTCGCCGTCGCGCAGCAACAAGCCCTGATGGAAAAGACGCCGGAAGGGCTCGTCTTCGCCGGCGACCCAACCTTGATCGTGAAAGAACTTGTAGAAGAAGCGCGAGTAGAGCAGATGCAATACCGCGTGCTCCGCCCCGCCGATATACTGGTCCACGTTCATCCAGCGCGCTGCTTCATCGCGGTCCCATGGAGCGTCGGCATCGTGCGCAGAGAGATAGCGCAGATAGTACCACGACGATTCGAAGAACGTGTCCATCGTGTCGGTGTCGCGCCGCGCGGGGCCGCCGCAACGCGGGCACGCCGTATCGACGAACTCTGGCATCCGCGCGAGCGGCGAGCCTTCGCCGGTGATCGGAGCATTGGGAGGAAGCAGTACCGGCAACCGTTCGTCGGGGATCGGTACTTCACCGCAGCGTTCGCAGTAGACGATCGGAATCGGCGTGCCCCAGTACCGCTGGCGTGAAATCAGCCAGTCGCGCAAGCGATACCGTACGCGTTTCTCCCCGCTACCAAGCTCGCTCAGACGCCGCGCGATGGCCTCGCGGGCGCGCGCGCTCGACATGCCGGTGAAATCGCCGCTGGCGATGAGCCGCCCATCGTCGATGAACGCAGTCTCGAGCGGCGGCAGTGGCGGTGCCGTGTTTTCCGGTACGATGACTTCCGCTATCGGCAAACCGTGCTTGCGGGCGAAATCGAAATCGCGCTCGTCGTGCGCGGGAACGCCCATGACGGCGCCGGTACCGTATTCAGCTAGCACGTAGTTGGTGACCCAGACCGGGATGCGCTCGCGTGACAGCGGATTGAGCGCGTAGGCGCCGGTGAAGAGGCCGGTCTTCTCCATCAGGCTCGTCCGTTCGAGCTCCGATTTCGAGCGCAGCGATTGTGCGAACGCAGCGATCTCTTCCGCATGCCGTTTCGAGATGACGGTTCGCAGCGCGTGGATCGCCGGGTGTTCCGGTGCGACGGCGAGGAACGTTGCACCGAAGAGCGTGTCGACGCGCGTCGTGAAGACGTCGACGGACGCATCGGTGTGCTCGATCGGGAAGGCGAGCTCGACACCCTCGCTTCGGCCGATCCAATTGCGTTGCATCGTTCGTGTCCGTTCGGGCCAGCCGTCGAGGCGATCGAGATCGTCGAGCAAACGCTGCGCGTACGCAGTGATCTTCAAAAACCATTGCGCAAGATTGCGCCGCTCGACGAGCGAGTTGCAGCGCCAGCACCGTCCGTCGATGACTTGCTCGTTGGCGAGCACCGTCTGATCCTTCGGGCACCAGTTGACCGGCGCTTCGCGCTTGTACGCGAGTCCCTGCTCGTAGAGATGCAGAAACAACCACTGGTTCCAGCGATAGTACTCGGGATCGCACGTCACGATTTCCCGCGACCAGTCGTAGCCCGTTCCCATGAGCCTTACTTGGCGCTGCATGTTTGCAATGTTGGTGCGCGTCCACGTCGCTGGGTCGATGCCGCGCTCGATCGCCGCGTTCTCCGCCGGCAGGCCGAAGGCGTCCCATCCCATCGGATGCAGCACGTCGTA
>JAKAPO010000015.1 GCA_021807065.1 bacterium | reverse complement strand
GAATGGGATCGGCGCGAGCTGCTGGTCTTCGTTCCAATGGCTTTCAGCGTAATCGCCGGAACCTACGTCCACATCGCGGCGATCGCGGCTGCGATCCCGCTCGCATTGGAACTCTGCATCATCCCGACGAAACCTGCGCTCCGGACGGCGGCATTTGCAGTAGTCATCCTGCTCGCCGTTCCGTGGCTCTATGCGCAGGCGCTCAAACCGCTGTTCTTCACCGCGCTTCTCGTCGTCGCGACGCTTTGCGCCTCGCTTCGGCTGTCCGCAAGATCCGCCGCCGCATTCCTGCTGGTAGCCGCAACAGCTCTCTATCTTCTCGCGTTACACACGCCGCCGGCGCTCATCGAACGGCCCGAACACGCATCGATCGGCGGTGGTGCCGTTCTTGCGTCGCAGGCGACGACCAGATTTGCTTTCGACCCGCTGCGTGAAGTCGCGAAGATTCCTACGTGGACAGGTTTACTGGGAATCCTGACCATCGCGTCGTACTTGGCGGCGGCCAAACGCGCAGCCGGCTCGCGAATTCTCACGGAACCGGCGGCCTAGGCTCCTAGCGTGGAAACGAGGCAGCTCGTCTTTCTTGCCACGATCGTCGCGCTCGTCGCGTGCTCGGCACCGCATCGCATGGAGCCTATGGGTCCATCTCCGATCGTGGATCCAAATGTCGTCCCATTTCACGCAGAAAGCGCTACATCGTGGCCTGATTTTCGACTGGGCGGTGGATTGAACGTGGTGGTCGTCAATCCGCGCGTGCCGCGCTATCTCTCGTGGCGTTTCTCAGCCGGAGACCGCGGAATATCGTCGTCACCGGTCGTTTATCGCGATCAGGTTCTCATCGCCTCGAACGATCGCAATCTGTATGACATCGATGCGGCGACGGGAACGCTACGCTGGAGGTATCTTGCGACGGATCAGGTTATGGCGCAGCCGGTGTACGCAGACGGGCTCGCGATCGTCGCGGCAGGCGGTGCGAAGTGCACCGTCTGCATGCCGCCCGATTACGTGATCGGTGCCAGCCCTACAGCCGCCGACCGCATCTCCGCCGTCGACCTTGAGACTGGAAGGGAGCATTGGGGGCGTACGCTTGCCGGAACGGGCATGCCCACGCCGGCGATCGTCGGCTCGAGCGTGGTCCATGCGGATGGTTCGGGTGCTGTTCTGGCCCTCGACGCACGCACCGCTGCATTTCGTTGGGTCACGCGGTTACCTTCGGTTTTCGCAATGTCGTCCGTCGTCGACGGGGGCGACGGGCGTCTCTACGTTTCCGGTGTATTCGGCGCGGCCGTCTACGCGCTTCGTGCCAGCAACGGCGCGTTACTCTGGACGCACCGTCTTTCGAAGTTCTTTCAAGGACCGGGCGACGGTCCAATGGCATCGACGAAGACCATGCTGGTCGCGCAGTACCTCCAAGCGATCGAACCGCTGCGACTCGGATGGACCGTCACGCGCGGCTCCCCGGTACGCCATCACATCTTCGCACTGGACATGCGCACGGGCCGCCTTCTTTGGGATCGCGTCGTCGACACCGGCATCGCTCCGCCGCGCAACAAGTCGGCAATTCCGCTGATCTACGGCGACCGGATCTACGAAGGCAGTCCCGACGCAGCGGTGATGAGTTGCTTGAATCTTTCTACCGGAAAAAGACTCTGGCAGATTCACACGGCCGGTCCCGTGAAGGGCGGGATAGTCGCGGTAGACGGCGTGCTCTATTTCGGCGACCTCAAGGGATATCTCTGGGCTGTGGACGCGAAGGACGGACGCGTCGTCGGACGCCTGCGGGAAGACCTGCATTTCAACGTCGGCTCGCCGATCGTCCTCAACGGCTCTCTGATCGACGGATCGAGAGAAGGAGTGGTTATCGCAGTTCCGTTGCACGCGATCCGGAACGCGCACGACGAGCTGCGTACGCGTTCCGGCTAGGCGGCGCAGCGAAACGTCGCGTAGACGTAGGGGTAGTCCGCGCGGAACCAGTTGCGAAAACTGCGCCGAACCATGCCCTCATGCGTCACCGGCGAGGCGCCCTTCATGACGTAGTGCGCGTCATCGAAAAAATCCGTCGAGTAGACCGGATAGGATGCCATCGGGCGAAATCCGGGAAGCGGTGCGAACGGCGTGCTCGTCCACTCCCACCCATTGCCTACGAGGTCGTTGACTCCCCAAGCGCTCGCACCCGCGGGGTAGCTTCCGACCGATACCGGATCGAACCGCTGAAAGCCAAAATTCCCGCGTGAAGGATCGGGTGGTTCTTCGCCCCAGGGATGGGAGCGTTCCGTGCCCTGAGGCGTTCCGAAGGCCGCGCGATGGTACTCAGCCTCGGTGGGCACGTGCATGCCTTTCCAGGATGCGTACTGCGACGCTTGCTGCAGCGTTACGTAAACCGGCCATGAGAGCGGTAACGGTATCCGTTCGAAGACGGTCGCGAGCCGCCATTCTCCGTCGGTTCGCTGCCAGAACGGCGGTGGTTCGCCGTCGCCGTCGATGACGAACTTCAGATAATCGCCGTTGGTCACGTTGTCTGCTTCGATCTCGAACTCAGGCACGGATGTTTGCGTAGCTTCGAATTCGTTGTCCCAGCCGAATGTGATTTCGTCGCGGCGCGCGCCGATCGTAGCCGTGCCTGCGGGAATCATGATGCGGCGATATGCTGGACGCTCGGCATCGCGATGCACCGTCGGCAGCGGCCGCTTCTTCTCTCGCGCGAGACGGTGAACGATGTAGAGCAGCGTCTCCTGGTGCATCCATTCGTGTTCGATGATGGTGTGGGCTGCCTCGCGGCCCACGAGCGCCGGATTCATCGGATCCTCCAGCGTCGCGGTCTGCAGCGCGCTGCGAACGCGAGCGTCACACTGGTCTACGAAGATCCGCACTCGATCGTGGGTCGGCCACGATTCGCGCGTTGCGCCGGCTGCCTCCGCTTGGCTTCCCGGATCGATACCGCGGCGAAAGAGCGTCTCGAAATCTTCGTCGACCGGCGCTTCGCCGAGCGCGTTCCGGACAAGCGTCGTGAAACTGAACGACGGTATGTGGCCGTAGTAGAAGATGAACGGGTGACGCAGCGGGATCGGCCGTTCGTAATAGGCTTCCGGGGCGATCAAATCATAGACGAAGCGCGTTCGCCGGCGATTCGCCTCGTAAGCTGCGCAAAGAGCCGCGCGTTCGTGGGTGAGATCGGAGATCATGGAGCCCTCTTCGAAAGCACTATGCGCAAGACATTCCCTGCTCCTAGAGAAACTACGCGCGGCATGAGTGCCCCTGGGGCCGCCTCTCGCCTGCAGTTCGAAGAGGGCGGTTGGGTTTGCGGTGGTGACGACTTCGCTGCAGCGGTGCGCGCGGGGCTCACAGCGATGCCCAAGAGCCTCCCGCCTCGTTACCTGTACGATGCGATCGGCGCCGCGCTCTACGATGCGGTGGCGCTCCTGCCCGAGTATTACCTCACCGCGGCCGAGAGCGAGATTCTCGAGCAACATGCCGACGAGATCGTGGACCTGACCGCAAGTCCTCAGATCGCGGAGTTAGGCCCCGGCAACGGTCGCAAGACGCGCGTTCTTCTCGAAGCCGCATTGCGCAAGCACGCGCACGTTCGCTACAGGCCGATCGATATTTCACGCGATGCACTACGCGATTTCTCGCAGCGGCTGATCGCAGAGTACGATCGCCTGAGCGTGACGGCGTGCTGCAACGATTACGTGCATGGGCTCAATCTGCAACGATTGCGACAAGACGCGCCGATGCTGCTCCTCTTCTTGGGCTCGAGCATCGGAAACTACGAGCCTCACGGTGCTCTCGCCCTCATGCGCGCGATCGCCGCCGCGTTGCGACCCGGAGACGCGCTGCTCCTCGGCGTCGACCTGAAGAAATCACCGGCGGTGCTCGAACTCGCGTACGACGACCCCGCTGGCGTCACCGCGGCCTTCAACCGCAACGTGCTCGCTCGGATCAATCGCGAGCTGGGAGGTTGTTTAAATCTACGAAATTTTCGATTTGTGGTGCACTACGATGCGAAGCGCGGCTGCGTCGATTCCTTTCAGGAGTCGATCCTTGCACAGCGCGCCGGCATTGCCGCGCTCGGACTCGAAGTTGCGTTTGCGAAGGGTGAACGCATCCACACCGAATCTTCCTATAAGTACGATACGAGGGACATCGAGGACTTGGCCGCTGCCAGCGGCTTCAACGTGAATGCTATGTGGCGTGACGCGGCGCAGCGCTTCCTCGTGGCACTCTTGACCGTGCGTTAGGCGCCCCCGATGGGAAAGCGTCCGCAAAGCGTTCAAAACCTGTAAAGACTCGTTTCGCGATTAAGGCGATCGGCTATGATGAGCCCGGTTATCATGCTACCGCACTTTCGCGTCGGCTCCGGCGTCGGCTATTGCATTCGGCGCGAACGCATCATGCTGCGGATGCGCGAGGCCGCGTCTCAGCGGGTTATGCTGCTCACTGCGCCGGCGGGCTTCGGGAAGAGCACGGCTCTGACGCAGTACCTGCAATCGTCCGAAGCTTGCGTGCTCCGCTATCGCGTCGCTCCGGGGGCGGCGACGCTCGCCGCTTTCCTTCGCGGCTTGGCCGATACGGCCATCGAGATTCTTCCGGGGCTACGCCAGTCGTTTGCAATCGTCTACGAGCGCGCCATGCGTTCGCCTTCGGCAACCAGCGTCTTTGCGGCGTGGTTGGCCGAACACGCGAACGGTCGCACCATGACGTTTGCGATGGACGATCTGCATCATGCACCCGGCGAGGAGATCACGCGATTCCTCGTCAGCGCGATCGAAAAGACGGGCGCGGGGATTTCATGGATTCTCGCCGACCGTACCAACCGGTTCGCCGTACCGAGATGGCTCGCCGCCGGGACCTCGGCGATGCCGATCGACGAACGCGCTCTTACTTTTACGCCAAGTGAAATCGACGAACTCGCAGTTGCGGTCGGCGCTAGCCTCAAGACGGGTGACACGCTCAAGCTGGCTACGATGACCGCGGGGCGTGCCGCCTCGCTGCGTCTCGCGCTCGCGGCACCGGTGTTGCGCCTCTCGACGCATTACGACGACGCCGCGCTCTGCGAAGAACTCGGCCGAGCGCTGCTCGCAAGCCTTCGGAATCCTGCGTTCCTCCTTCGCGTCGCGGTCTTCGACGAGGTCGAGATGCCGATGCTGCGCGCCGCAGGCTGGGAAGATGCCGGAGCGGACGTCGACGCGCTCCTGCGCGCCGGCTGTCTCGAACAGCTGGCCGAAGGCACGTATCGGTTCGAGAGCGGCTTCCACGACCTGCTGCTACGGCAGCTGAGAAGCAGAGGCGACGCGGCGGTCGCGGATGCGATGTTGGCGGCGGCCGAGGTCTTCGAGCGCTGCGGGCGTTACGCCAGCGCGCTGTCCTACTATGGGATGATCGACGACCGCGAAGCGGTAGTCCGGTTGTTGAAACGACATGGCTTGAGACTAGTCGATTCGGGAAATGCAGACGTGGTTCGAACGTGCATGGACCGGTTCGTCGGCGCCGAGCCGCGTAGCGGCGTGCTGATGGCGGTGAATGCGGTCCTCGCCGCGCAGATCGGGCATTACGATGCCGCCGAAGCATGGTTCGACCGGGCTATTGCCTTAACTGGCGATCCGGAACTGCGGGCGGCGCTCGTCTACCGGCACGCGCTCGAACTCTTGCGGCGCGGCAAGACCGATTGCATCGAATCGTTGGAAGAGTACGCGAATCGTCCGGGAAGGCTCGCGGCGGCGTTACAGGCGACGCTCGCAACCGCGTACGCGATTGCGAGCCGGCTCGACGACGCGCGGCGCTGGGTGTGGCGGGCTCGAGCGACGCTCGAGCGCGAATCGACGCTGCGCCTCGAACGTGCTCGAACGATCCATCAGGTCGCCTACGTCGCTTTGCGGTGCGGCGAATATTCGGAGGCGAAACGATTCGCGAGCGAGGCCGTTGCGGTTGCGCTGCACGACGGTAACTTCGATCTCGCATCCCGAGCCTACAGCGTGCTTTTCGAGCTCGCCTATGCCATCGAGTGCGATCCCATCGAAGCGCTGCGTTACATCGAGCTGGTTGCGGACAGTGCCGCGAAGTCGGGCGACGTGCAAGTGCGCGTGTGGGCGATGATGGGTGCGATCTGTGCTGAGGCCGAGCGCGGGAATATGCCGGCAGTGCGGGCCCTGGAGGAATCCCTCAATGCGGTCGACATCGTGCAGAATCCCGAGGAGACGAGCGCGGCGCTCCTTCCGATAGAAGCGCTACGCGCTGCTTGGCGCCGCGACTTCGCTCGCTCTTACGGGTTGCTCGCCGAGAGCGCCGAAGTGCAGGCGACGCCGGACCGGCGCGCGATGCGCTTTGCCGAAGTTGCGCTGTATGCTGCGGCCGCCGGCATGCACGATGAGGCGCGCACTGCGATCGATTCAGCGGATTGGGCGTTGCGCAGCGATGGAGATCCGACGCGATACGCGCTCGTTGCACAGGCTTATCTTGCGCTGGCCGTCGCGCTGAGCATGGGCGCGGCGATCGCGTGCGAGCGCCTCGACCGGTTTGACGCGAAGCAGCTCGAACTCCCGGCATCGATGCATGCATTGATCCGGGGAGCTCGTGCAGTCGTCGAAAATTGGAACGGTGCTCCCAATCACGACGAAGTCCTCGACGCATTCACCGCAATGCGCGCGTCGCAGCTCGGCGGTATCGCCGCGCTGTTCGAAGCTCTTCCGCTCCCGCAGCCGACGGTGTAAAGTTTTCGTCAAATAGCGAGTCGCCGGGACTTTCGACCCGGGTGGGCGCGCCTATCGAGGAATAGACTAAGTCCATGAGCGGTGCGCTCTCCGGACAGCCTGCAGCCACCATTCTCGAAGAACGTCGAAACGACGTTCGCGACGCAATTCTGGCGCGCGCCGGCGATGGCGAAAACACGATCTTCGCGCGTGCGTTTGCCGAGTGTTTCATCGATCGCGTGAGCGATGCACTGCACGACGGTGAATGGACACCGTTGCTTTCATGGGTCGACACGACTTACAGAAGGCACTCGAGTGTTCATGCATCCGCGCTCTTCACCAGCGCTGCAACGGTGATCCGCGAGACGCTCGCTGGACACGAAGAGTCGCAGCACGCTGCCGACGAGATCGCGGCGATCGTGAAGGCGGTCAACGGGACCGACATCGACACGCAGCACAGCGCCGTCGACGAAACCGACGTCTTGCTCTCCAGTTTGATCGGCGAGCTCGGTGCTATCGATCCTGCCACCGCGGAGCAGTCGCGCGCGGTTTCAGCGTGGTGCGGACGAATCGCGTCGAAGTTAGGACTTTCCAAGGCGGAAACGGCAAAGGTCACGCGAGGCGGCCTCGTCTACGACATCGGTAAGATCACCGCGCCGCACGAGATCCTCCACGCACCGCGCGCGTTGACTGATGACGAGTGGACGATCATACGCGATCATGTGCTGGCTGGAGAGAAGATCGTCGCGAACACCGGAACGCTGCGCCAGCTCACGCCAATCGTGCGTTCGCATCACGAGCGTTTCGACGGGCTGGGTTATCCCGACGGCCTCGACCGCGAGCGCATTCCGCTGATCGCGCGCATCGTGTCCGTCGCCGATGCGTTCAACGCCATGATCGCTTTTCGTCCGTATCGTACCCAGATGTCGCCGCAGCAGGCAATCGAGGAGCTCAAACGCTGCCGCGGTGCGCAATTCGATCCAAATATCGTTGAGGCCATGATCGATGTTGCACACGCGCATTAGCGTCTTGGCGGTTCTCTTGCCGCTGTTTGCGTGCAGCGGTCAAAACGCTGGATCTCTGGTACCGTTGACGCCGTCGACCGGCGCGATGGTCGGACGTTCGGGTCTGAAACCGCAAAACGTGATGGCGCTCCCCGGTAACGTGATGGCGCTTCCGGGGAACGAGCAGCTGGTCTGCGCTCGTCCAACGCTTCGAGGTCAAGCCCAGTGTCCGGCGATACTGAATCTCTCCTACGGACATCTCGCCGAAGCGCCTGCGCTTGCCGCTGAGATTCCGGGATACCATCCCGCGGACATCCAGGCCGCGTACGCGCTTGCGTCGGCGACCGGCGGCTATGGAGCGGTCGTTGCGGTCGTTGCGAAGGGCGACGATCCTAACGCGGCGCGCGATCTCGCGGTTTACCGCCGAGTCTTCGGCTTGCCGCCATGCACAGTAGAGAATGGTTGTTTCCGGAAAGTCAACGAGTATGGATCGAACGGCGATTTTCCGGATGGCGACTATGCGTGGTCGACCGAGATCGCACTCGACCTCGACATGGCCTCGGCGGCCTGCCCCAACTGTCACATTCTGCTTGTCGAAGCCAACACCGCGTCGATCGCCGATCTCGGAACAGCGGTCGATACCGCCGCACGGCTCGGAGCGACCGCGATCAGCAACAGTTACTACACCCCCGAATATGATGGAGAACAGGTCGACGCAAGATACTACGACCATCCCGGTATAGCGATTACGGTATCGGCCGGCGACGGCGGCTACGGTGCGACGTTCCCGGCGAGCGCCGCTTCGGTGACTGCGGTTGGTGGAACGACGCTTGCACGCGATGCCGGGACGTCACGCGGCTGGGCGGAGACGGTCTGGAGCTTCACGGCGAGTGGCTGCAGTGCGTACATTTCCAAGCCTTCATGGCAGAGCGATACCGGCTGCGCCATGCGCACGATGGTAGACCTCGCAGTCGTCGGCGATCCCGACACCGGCGTCGCCGCGTTCAACACCTATGCGCCCCCGGGCGAGCGCGGCTGGGCAGTCTACGGTGGCACGAGTGTCGGCGCTCCGATCGTCGCGGCGATCTACGCGCTCGCCCGTGGTGAGGATGCATCGGCAAACGGGGCGAGTCGCGCCTACGCGAATCCCGGTGCGTTCAATCCGGTGCTGTCGGGTTCGGACGGAACGTGTGCGGTGACGTATCTCTGCACCGCCGGCTCGGGATACAACGGCCCAGCCGGTCTTGGAACCCCGAAGGGCACGAACGGCTTCTAAGGATCCTTAAAAAAGCTATTGGGTGTCGGGCGCGAGGTCGGAGCCGATGACGAACGTCGTGTGGCCTCCGGGCTGTTGCCTGACGTCGAACGTCGAGGCCAGATCCTGTGCCGCCTCAGAGGTTCCGATGATCAGGCTCGTGCCGCGTTCGCGCTGATCGACAAACGTCGGAACGTCCCACCCGGCGCCGCGTAGCGCACCGACGATCGTCTTGTCGAAGGTCGGGTCACCGGTCGCATTCGCAACGACGACCGCTCCCTGCGGCGGCTCGCTCTTGCTGAACAGGACGTGACCGATCCACTTCGCCCAGCGCTGGTCGGCGAAGACGACGGAAGCGTCCCCGACCCATCCCGGCTTGCTCGGGAGCGTGAAGCCGCGGATGTCGTCCTCGGGCACGTTGCGGTAGATTTCGATGAGTGCCGCGAGCTGCTGCTCGTTCAACGTCGATTGCACGTCCTTCTGCGCGAGCTGCAAGAGCCTCGGCAGTTTCGCCCAGTTCTGCGGTTGGCTCAGCTGATCCATCATCAGCCTCAACACTTGGCGCTGGCGCTGCACGCGGCCGTAATCCGAGAGCGGGTCGTCGCGAAAGCGCATGTATCCGACGACCTGACTGCCGGTCAGGTACTGCTCGCCTTTGCGCAGATGGATGTGCAAGTCGCCGTGGTTGTCGTCGTAGTTCATGTCCTCGTCGACGTCGACGTTGAGGCCACCCATCGCATCGACGATCTGCGCAGCGTCCTCGGGTTGAAGTGCGATCGTCGCGTCGATCGGTATGCCTCCCATCAGCGTGCTGACGACGCGCGCCGTCATTTTCGGTCCACCGTACGCGAAAGCGGAGTTGATTTTGAAGCTCCCGTGTCCGGGGATCGGCACCCACGTGTCGCGCGGAATCGATACCATGGTTGCGATACGGCGATCGACGTCGACGTGTACCAAGAGAATCGTATCGGTCGTCTCTTCGTCAGCCTGATAACCGAGGACCAGTACGTTCAGTTTGCTTTGCCCGAAGACGTGTTGCGCGGTCTGCGAGACGATTTGTTGGCGGATCGCTCCGCGAAAAAGGAAGAAGCCGGCAGACGCGGCGAGCAGTCCAGCGACTACGACCGCCGTGATGCGCACCCACGCCTTGGACGCAAGCTCCGAAGCGAACTCGGGGATCCGCTCAAACGACATACAAACTCCTCAACACTGCGGCCGGGCTGATTTGGTGCGGAAGGCCGCGATTTCCCCTAGCCTGCTGGCAGCTAGGGAGCTTACAGCAAGACTTTGGCGATCAGGATGCCGAGCAGAATCGCTACCAAGATCCACATCGACGCTTATATACCCCGTGTCTCCTTCGTACAAGCCTGAGAGGCGCCTGCTCGCCTCTGTTCGCGAGGCAGACGCGCCCGGCACGCAAACGACGCCGTCACTTCTCGAGCGAGATCTCGACGCGGCGGTTCAGCGCACGTCCGCTCGCGGTTGCGTTGTCGGCTACCGGGCGCGTGAAGCCATAACCCTTTGCCGTGAGACGATTCGCCGGTATGCTGTGCTTCGTCAACCAGACCACGACCGAACGAGCACGCGCGAGCGAGAGCACCACGTTGTATTGCGCACCGCCACGATTATCGGTGTGTCCGGCAACGATCCATCGTGACGACGGCACGCTCTTCATGAGTTGCAAGACTTCCTTGAGCGACGGGAGGCTGTCCGGGCGCAGTTTTGCCGACGCGGTGTCGAAGTGGATACCGTAGATTGCGACCGTTCCGCTTAGCCGGATCTGCCGCTCGAGGTCGGCGAGCGTTTCTCTATGGCGCCTGAGCTCGAAGTGCGCCGCAGCCTGCTGCCCGGCGGGAAGGTCGAGTAGTTGCACCGCGCTGTCGTACCCGATCGCGCTCGCGTTCACCGAGACCAAACCGGCCGGCACGCCGCGCAACATGCAGTTCCCGTTGGTGCCGGTCGAGGCTATGACCGCGGCCGCCGAAACAGTCGCTTTCGCGATCGGCCTCTGGGTTGCGGCGTCGATGACGTTACACGAGATCATCACTGCGTAGCGCCATCGTTTCGGATTCACGAGAATCCGCGCGAAACCGACCGCGTAGCCGTCGGCCTTGCCCGTCGTCGGATCGTCGATCAACAGATTCACCGTGCCCGATTTCAGAATCGGCCAGTACTCTGGCAACAGTTCCAACGTAAGCAGTTTTCCAATCGGTCCCGTTTGATCGAGTTGATTGATCGCATCCTCGAAGTTCGGGATGCGCGTTCCGTTGAGCGTCACTTGGAAGTGTGAATGGAGCGGCACCGGCTGGAAGTCGTCGGCGAAAATCTGGAAGAACACGCCGTGAATGCTGGCCGGCAACGCACCGACGTTGAGCGGAATCGCTTGCGGAAGATTGTCGGGGCGATGGCCGCAGCCTGAATACCCTTCCAGCGGATTGATGGCTACGCCGTTGCGCGTGGGAACGCCCGTCCCCAACTCGTTGCGATCGGTTCCCGGCGCGGCTCCCGGTCGCGAATCGCAAATCCACGTATGGGCGGGCGTAGATTCGCCGGAGAACGGCGTAAACTTCTTGGGCCAGCCGAACCCGAGGTTGTCGATCGCGCCGGTGCGCACGACTAGTTGGGCTTCGGGACCGTTGAGGGTACGTTCGTATTCATTGGCCCAGCCCGATGGAAGACCGGACGGCGGTGTAGGGATCGTCGGCTGCGGAGTTGGGGCCTCGGTTTCGGTTGGCAATACGCTCGGCGATGCTGATTCGCCGGCCCCAGGCGATTCCGACGACGCCAGTGACGTGGTGGTGGCCGTGGGAGACGCGGTGACCGTTGCCGATTGGCTCGCCGCCGTCTGCTCCGTCGTTTGGCCCGACCTCGCACACCCCGCGGCGGCCAATGCGACGACGAAAAGCGCGAACAAGCGCCTGTTCACGGCCAAATCATAGCACGCGGGGTTACGGCCGTCACGCTCGATCGTCAGCGCGGGAAGAGCGAGCGCAGCGAGAACGTTTGTTCCGGCCTTCCAATGGCGAACGCGGCGAAGCAGAGCGCGAGCACCAAGTGATTGAGCGAAGCACCGAAGTACTCCCAAAACGGTGCGTTCACGCCCGGATAGTTGGAAGCGAACAGCAGCGTGAGCATGTAGATAATTCCCGCGACGCTCGCCGCGCGCACCAGCACGCCAAGCACCAGCGCCAAGCCTATTGCCAACTCACCGTACCCAACCAGGAACGCTATCGGCGTCGCGTTGTGCAGCACGAATCCTTTGAGCACCGGGACCATGAACGGGTATGCCTCGCCGTCGTGCAAGAATTGATCGATCCAATACTGGAACCCGCCGCCGCGCGTGAACCCACTGCCAAACACTTTGTATTCGGCAAAGATGAGAAACAGTACGCCGACGGCGATCCGCAGCAGCGCCAACGCTCGCGAATTGATGTCGCTCATCCTCACCTATTGTCGCGCCCGGGCGAACGGGGCCTTTGTCGAACAGGGGCTAAAAACGTGGAGATGGGGGACTCGAACCCGGACCCCTTACATGCGAAGGGAAAAACCACAAAACCGCGCGCCCGCAAGAAACCCAAGAAGTAGCCTAAATCGCCTGTAAAATCAGGGGCTTTCGCAAGTTCGCACCGTTCAATAGCGTTCGCGATTTCCGCCGGTTTCCGGAGTCAATTGGCGTACGATTGTCGTAAGGTCCCTGTCTGTTCCCTTTAAGTTGCACCCACGCCCGA
Organism: bacterium; assembly: GCA_021807065.1. Taxonomy (GTDB): domain Bacteria; phylum Vulcanimicrobiota; class Vulcanimicrobiia; order Vulcanimicrobiales; family Vulcanimicrobiaceae; genus Tyrphobacter. The sequence goes on along the minus strand of JAKAPO010000015.1, from coordinate 4,696 downwards.
AGCGTTCAAGCCGCCCTCACCGTGCGCGCGGCTAGCTTCACGCCGAGTCGCTTCCGCAGCGCGCCGATGATGATGGCAAAGTTATCCATGCTCGGGTTGCCTTTGGAAGAGAGCATGCGGTGCAAGCTCTTTGCCGGTTTGCCGGTCGCAGTGGCTAACCGCTCGAATCCAACGGTGACGTTTACCAGATCGCGAAGGACGATTCGGGCGGTATCCGGCTCCCCATTGAGAAATAGTGTAAGCGCTTCGTCGAGCAGCGCCGTCACAAACGCAGGATCGCGCTTCGCGCGTTCCACCACCGTACCGCTTGAGTCACGAGTCAAAGCCATCTCTCACCGTTTCCCTTTCGTTCTTCGCGTTGCGCGTTTTCTGGACTTGTACTCCAGCCAAAGGACCTTTGCGCGCTCGATGGGCACCGGGTAATGGTAACATATATGTTACTGCCAGTCGAACTGTGGTTCATCGCTAGACGCGGCGTGGGCGCTCGTCGAACCGCAGGCCAGCAAGGATACGTAGCCATGGGTACGGGAATCGCGCTCAACCCATGACGAACCGCGCGACGAGAATAACCGCTCTACGGCAGCAGCTTCAGTCTCTCGACGCGCAACGTTCCTCGATCGCAGCGCAACTTGCGGCGTTGCTCGAGGCGTCGACCGCGAACGGGGCGGCATCGGCTGGTCCAGTCATGTCTGAGAGTGAGAAACTCGCACTTTTCCGTCGCCTATTTTCCGGGCGCCAAGACGTCTTTGCACTTCGATGGGAAAACCGGAAAAATGGTCGCACCGGTTATTCCCCGGCGTGCTCGAACGAGTGGGTTGACGGCGTATGCGCTAAGCCGAAGATCAAGTGCGGCGCCTGTCCGAATCAAGCGTTCATCCCTCTCAGCGATGCGGTTCTCAGGCAGCATCTTCGGGGAACAAAAGGAAACGGGAAAAGCACCGATTATGTGGCGGGTATCTATCCGCTACTCCAGGACGATCACTGCTGGTTCCTCGCCGCGGATTTCGACGGCGAGCATTGGTCGCTGGATGCGCTTGCCTACCTTGAAACGTGCCGTGCTCGTGCCGTCCCTGCCGCACTCGAGCGCTCTCGGTCCGGACAAGGGGGCCACGTTTGGATCTTTTTTGACGAGCCAATTCCCGCACTAGTGGGTTGTAACATCCATTTGTGTATTGTATAATTGCTGCATGTACGTTACGGCATCAGAACGCAGCGCACTTCAGTCCATGGTGCGCGCGCATCACGTCAGCGCGGCCCAGGCACAACGAGCCCGCCTCATTCTCGCACTGGCCGACGGTCAAACTCATGCCGAGATCATCGAGCAGTTCGGGCTCAGCCCGACCTACATCGCGAGATGGAAGAGGCGGTTTGCTGAAGATCGTTTGGCCGGATTGGTCAGTCAATACGCCGGTGCTGGGAATCGGGATCGGGTACTCACCCCCCGGCTTGAGGCTCGGATTCTCGATGCAACGCGGCGCAAGCCGAAAGACGGATCGACGCACTGGAGTACGCGAAAACTCGCGCGAGAGTTGGGCATTAGCCACATGATGGTAGCGCGGGCGTGGGCTAAGCATCGCCTCAAGCCGCATCGCATCGAGCGCTACATGCTCTCGGACGATCCCGACTTCGAGACCAAGGCTGCCGATGTTATCGGGCTCTATCTCAACCCACCGGCTCACGCGGCCGTCTTTTGCGTCGACGAAAAAACCGCGATTCAGGCGTTGGATCGCCTCGACCCCGTGCTCCCGCTCTCGCCAGGCCGCGCCGAACGGCACGGCTTCGAATACTATCGTCACGGGACGCTGAGTCTCTACGCGGCCTTGAACACGAAAACGGGAAAAGTGTTCGGAAAGACCGCGGCGCACCATACCTCCGCAGAGTTCGTTGCCTTCTTGACGGCGATCGTCGCCGCTCAACCGCGAGGCAAAGAGATTCACGTGATCGTCGATAATCTCTCGGCTCATAAGACCAAACTGGTCGCAGAATTTCTGGCAGCTCGCCCCAACGTCCGCTTGCACTTCACGCCCACGTACTCGTCATGGCTGAACCAAGTCGAACTCTGGTTCTCGAAGATCGAACGCGATGTCATTGCCCGCGGAATCTTCACATCGGTCAAGGATCTTGCCAAGAAAATCATGCGGTATATCGAACGCTACAACGACGGGGCCAAACCCGTGAATTGGAAATACGCAGATGCGTCTCGTCGGATTGCGTAATACACAACTGACTGTTACAGGCCACTAGAGGCGCGTCAGCTCGGTGCAGCCTTGATCACCGAGACGATGGATCGGCGCCCGGAGATCGGCTTCAAATCCTACGATCGCTTCTTTCCGAACCAAGATACAATGCCGGCTGGTGGCTTTGGAAATCTCATCGCTCTTCCGTTAGCGCGCCGCTCCCGTGAGCGCGGGAATAGCGTCTTCATCGACGACAATTTGGACCCATATCCGGATCAATGGGCCTTCCTTGCCTCCATAAGACGAATGTCGCAAGACGAAGTTAGCGCCATCGTCTTGGATGCACAGCAATCGGGACGCGTTCTCGGCGTTCGCATGCCGGTCGAGGATGATGAATCGGACGAGCCTTGGCTCCTTCCGCCGTTACGCCGCCCGAAGTCGGGACCAATCCGAAATCTACCGATATCAGTCAACGTGGTGCTCGCGAACGGCGTTTACGTCGAACGCAAGGGTCTGCCGCCGGAAATGGTAGCACGGGTCGTCCGCCTCGCGGCTTTTCAGAATCCCGAGTTTTATCGCGCGCAAGCCATGCGGTTATCAACCTACGACAAGCCTCGCATCATTTCGTGCGCCGAGCTTTACCCGCGCCATGTCTGGGTGCCGCGCGGATGCCTTGATGAAGTGATTGAACTTCTGCGCGCAAATAGAGTTCGCGCGAATATCGACGATCGCCGCGAGTCCGGCGAAGGTCTCGATGTAGAGTTCCTTGGAAAGCTCAAACCGGAGCAAGAGCGAGCCCTCGACGCCGTGTCCGGAAGTGACTTTGGAGTGCTGGCGGCCGGGACTGCCTTCGGAAAGACCGTGGTGGCGGCTGCGGCGATTGCCGCGCGCGCTCGCAGCACGCTCATACTCGTGCATCGCCGCGAGTTGCTCGAGCAATGGGTTGAACGCCTCAAGAGTTTCTTGTCTGTGGGCGCGGACGATATCGGAACCATCGGCGGAGGGCGGCGTAAGCCTTCGGGCCGCATCGACGTTGCGTTGATCCAAAGCCTGGTCCGGAAAGGCGAGGTATCAGACGCCGTGGCGGGTTATGGGCACTTAATTGTCGACGAGTGTCATCACATTTCTGCGTCCACCTTTGAAATGGTGGCGCGGCGCTCGAAGGCTCGCTTCGTGCTTGGTCTGTCTGCGACGGTCACACGCAAAGATGGCCACCATCCGATTATTTTCATGCAGTGTGGTCCGGCGCGCTATCGGGTCGAACCGCGCGCAGAGGCGGCCCAGCGCAATTTCGAGCATTTCGTCGAAGTACGGCGGACTTCGTTTCGCCTTTCCCCAGAATTGCAGATACCGGGGACCTCGATGCCATCGATCTTCGCTGCCTTGGCGAAGCACGACGAACGTAATACGTGCATCGTCGATGATGTTCTCTCCGCGCTGGAAGCGGGGAGGAATCCGCTCGTGTTGACTGAGCGGCGAGACCACTTGGAAGAACTCGCTGCTCGCTTTAAGGGAGCGGCGAAGAACATCACGGTGTTGCGCGGAGGCATGAAGGCGGCGGATCGCCGTGCAGCCGAATCGTCGCTGCGCGCACCGGAAAACGAGGAGCGCCTCGTCTTGGCCACGGGCCGTTATCTCGGCGAGGGCTTCGACGATGCCCGCCTCGACACGTTGTTCATAGCGATGCCGATCTCGTGGAAGGGAACATTAGCGCAGTACGTTGGTCGGCTTCATCGTGAACACTCCGCCAAGTGCGACGTCGTGGTGTACGACTACGTTGACGATAAGGTCCCCGCTCTTGCGCGCATGGCGAAAAAACGGCAAATGGGGTACCGCGCGTTGGGCTACCAGGTCAGATCAGAGACCACGGTGGGTGTCGCCGTCGAAGATTCTCCTACGCAATACAACGCGGATGACGATCGGCGGCCGTCGGAGGTTTTCGAGCAATATTGGATCTACGCCGAGCGCAGAGACGCGGATTCGTATCCCGAGCACGGTGAGCGCGGCGGCAAGTGGATGCTCTTCATAAAAACCAACGAGATCGATGCGTGGTGGATAAAAATCAAGGCGGCCACTGAGAGTGGCCTTTTGGGCAGCAGCGCCAAAGTGGCGACGATGAAGCCCAATCCGAATGCCGCAAGCAATCAAACGAAGTTAATCTGTGTCTACACGTACGATGTCGCCGATGAGGAGGATTGCTCGCGTGTTCGCCAGGCGTTGCGCGACCTCGGTGTAACGTGGAAGATTCCGTACAAGACGGATGCGGACACCCATGCCGGCAAGTACTCACGCTACGGCATGCGCATCAGCAAACGCTACGAATAGGAATGCAGCATTCGCAGAAAAGCTTTAGCATTCCCAGCGATCTCGTTTTTCGCTATGCGACTCGCCCTAACTGAAAGACATTCGACGAGTTTGACGCGGTCAGGATCTAACTACGTGCATGCGCAGATTGCGCTCGTCGGCGTGACATCCCAGCAGCACTTGAACGCGTTGACCGATCTTCCGAAGGCCGCATC
>JAKAPO010000250.1 GCA_021807065.1 bacterium | reverse complement strand
GCGATAGATCGCGCGTTCGTGCGCGGCGGACATGTTATCGCTGCCGCGATAGTTCGGTTCGTAGACGATATACCCGCGCGCGGCGAAGAGATCGCGTAACGGGCCGATCTCGCCGGCGTCGAAATCTTCGCTCGACGCGGCTTCGGGGCCGCCGTGCAGATAGACGACGAGCGGATAGTGCTTGCCGTCGCCTAAGCGATAGCCGTTGGGATAGGTGATGATGCCTTCGCTCCACTGGCCGTCGGGGGCGGTCGAATCGACGACGTCGCTCTTCGGATAGGCGTAGTCGTTGAATCGCGCGTTAAACGACGTAAGCTGTATCGGCGGCCAACTCTCTTCCGACGGGTAGAGATAGAGCTCGGGGCCTCTGCGTGCGTTATCGGCGACCATCGCGATCGCGCCCTTGGACGAAACGGCGATCGCCGACGGCAGCAGCGAGGCGAGGTTTTTCATGCTCGTCGTGATCATCGAACTCGGCGAGCAGAGATGCGGATCGATGCGCGTCTCGAGTAAATCGCGCACGACGCTTATATCCATGATACTGAGAAAACCGTTCCCGTTCGCGCGCCACGCATAGGTGGTGGCGATATCACCGCTCCCGTTGGTGATATCGTGCATCTTGCCGCCGTGCGCCGAGACGGTATCGATATCCATGAAGCTCAATGGCCCCGGCCCATGCGGATAGAGAAAGGCGACCGTTTTTCCGTCGGGCGAAAACGAGGGCGTGTACTCGTAACTCGTTTAATCGGTGAGCGGGCGCACCGCACCGGTCGCAACATCGAGCGCGACGATCGTGGTTTTATCGGTATCGCTATCGTCGGCATCGACCTGTTGGGTGTAGACGATGGTTTTACCGTCGGGCGACCACACGGGCGCGCTGACCGAACCGGCGAGCGGCGGCGGATTCTCGAGCACGCTGGTGGGGCCGAGGGTGAGTTGGTGCACCGGGCCGCCCGCGACGGGAAGCAGCCAGATATGCGAGGGCCTCGGCGCGGCGTCGATTTGGTAGTCGTCGTTGTGGATGGTGAAGAGATCGTGATGCGAGGCTTTCGCGTGCGCGGAGATGCCGTCATCGGGGGTGACATGAACTACTCCACCTGACGCTACGCGTACAGGGTGGAGTTTCGTGTTGCTCACGCGGATTGCGCGAGGCACCCGGTCGGTTCCCGGCCGGTGTGGGCCAGCGCCCACAAGAGATTCACGCGCGCACCGTTCCGATCGCGCGAGAGAACCAGGCCGCACGAGCAGACGTGCTGGCGCTCCGACAGCGCCTTCTTGCGCTGTTTCCCGCAGCCAGAACACGTTTGGCTCGGCTTGACCTTCCGCGACGGAACCTCGATATACGCGATACCAGCCTCTTCCGCTTTGTATGCGAGCATATCGAGAAATGCGCGAGGAGCCGTGGCGAGAATCTCGCGATTGAGTCCCGCCTTCTGGGCGACGTTGTGTCCAGGTGATTCGACCGTTCCCTTCGCAGAACGGGTCATGTTTTTGATCGAGAGCGATTCGGTGGCGATGAGATCGGTCGATGCGACGAGTTTCGCAGCGTGTTGGTGTAAGAAATCGCGCCGCTTGTTCGCGTTCTTGCGATGGATTGCGCTGACGATACGACGCGCTTTCGCGCGATTCTTCGAGCGCTTGGCTTTGCGCGCGAGATGCTGTTGCGCGCTTTCCAGCGCCGTCTTCATGCGCGCGAAGAAACGCGGATTCTCGATAGCGAAGAACTCACCGCTTTCGTGCGCGAGCGCGGCGACGATGATCGTGCTCCACGCGAGTGTCCGGCGCAGCAAGCGTTCGTCGGGCGCGAGTGTATAGTAGGCACCCGCGAGTAGAAAGATCGCGAGATATTCGGCGATCTTCAGCGTTTCGCGGATCGCATCGTGATGGATGGCCGCGCCGAGCGCAGAGGCTGTCGACGCCAGCCCGAAGGCGAGAAAGGCCGCGATCGCAGCGTTTGGTGCGAAGGCGCCGCGCGCGCGCATTTCGCGCAAAAGCGGAATCGCCGCGAGCGTGCAGGCGATGAAGACCGCCTTTGCAAGCGTGATGGTGGTCCCGTGCGCCGCGACGCTCAACGAAAACGGCGCGGTCGCGAGGAGCAGTGCCCAACCATACGCGCTGCGTAGCCGTACCAAGAGCACCGCGGCAAAGAACGCAATCGCGATCAACGCGACGCGCAGGCGCACTTGATTGAGGCCAAGCCCGTTGGCCGCGACCGCCTTTCCGGCGAGATATTGCGCCCCGGTCGCGCTGTTTTCCAGCTCGACGCGCTGCAATAGCACGCTCAGCTCACGCGTATCGGAATTGAGGCCGCGCTCTGCGGGAACGAAGAACGTAGTCGGATGGATCGAAACGCGGAGCGTGCGCGTTTTCCGCGGTGTGTGCGCGAGATGCACGGCGAGTTCGTGCTGCCCGGCGTCGAAGCAGCAGAGGTGCGTCGGCGGCGCACCGGCGACGCGCACGTCGAATGCTGTCGGCTCTGAAGCGAGCGCATACGGCGGGATCTCGACAGTCAGCAGCAGCGTATCATAGCTTCGCGCCGGTGCCGGGACCACCAGGGTTGCGCGCCGCGCAAGCCAGCAGCACCCGTCCGCGTTCAGCGCGGCGTAGACGCCCGAACTTCCCGAAGCGAGAATGCCCGGCGGGAAGACGCTCGGGGCAGCGGCAACGCCGAGTAGTAGAGGAAGGGCAAGGCAGAGCCAAAGGCGCGGCAGCGCGGCTGCTATCGTGCGACGGAACAACGGCGGTAGCTCACGCGGCGAGCTTCGTTGCCGAGGTCGCTCGCCCATTGGGGGCGGCAGGGGGCGGCTCGTTCGGCTTACGGCCGACGAGCGTACGTCGCTCGAGCGTAACGAACCGGGCGCCCTACGCAGCTCTCGGTTCGTTACATCAACCCCTGCGTCGATCGCGCCGTACGGCGCTATACCCTAGAAGCAGACGAATGCGACGTAGTAGTTGGTCCCTGTGGTCAGCGTTGTCACGTTACTGTTCTGCCCGGTCGGGAAACTCACGGTTAAGCTGCTCAGGGTTCCGGCGTTGCCGTAGCCCTGCCAGGCCGTCGTTCCGAAGGTCGTGTAGTATGTCGAACACGTTCCGGTATTCGCCAGGGTGATCGATTGAGCGGGGGCAGCGTTTGCGCCGGTCGGAATCGAGATGCTCCCGGAGGTTAGCGTAAACGCGAGGAACGCTATCGGGGTCGGCGCGTTGCTGCCGGCTGGATTCGTGGGTAACGGAGAGGGCGCGCCCGCCGGTGCGGTGAGGCTGGCCGTCGCGCTAATCGTGGTTCCGGTGGCGATCGTGGTTCCGCTCTGGAAGGTGATGCTTGCGGTGCAGGAGCCGAGTGCCGGGAAACTTGCAGCCGTTCCTGCGACCGGGCTTAGGGTGCCGGTGGCGGTTCCCGAAACCGTGCCGCAGGGGAAGGTTGCACTACCACCGACGCTTGCGCTCGAGGTGGGCGTTGCCGCGGGCGCCGGATTCGTTTTTGCGCCACCGCATCCGGCGACGACCGCGATCAAACCAAGTGCAAAAAATGCGCTGAGAAGGGCCTTGCTGGTATGCATGAGTTCCTCTCTATGACGACTCGTTAATCCGCCCATCCTACGTTGCTTGCGGCAAACAAGCAAGCTCTTCCACGCTTTCTGGGAATCGCCTGAACCCGCTCCGCCCCTCGATACGCCCCTTCGGGGCTACTCGGGGTGACAGAACCTCCTAACTCGGGGCGACAGAAC
>JAKAPO010000249.1 GCA_021807065.1 bacterium | reverse complement strand
CCGGCGAAGGCGTGCAGCAAGCGCTGCTCAAGATACTCGAGGGAACGACCGCGAACGTTCCACCGCAGGGCGGCCGGAAGCATCCGCACCAAGAGTTCATCCAGATCGACACGACCAACGTCTTGTTCATCTGCGGCGGCGCCTTTGACGGGCTCGACCGCATCATCGAGTCCCGCGTCTCGGCGAACAACATGGGGTTTCGGGCGCGCCAGGATGGAAAGCGCGAAACGCGCATCGGCCGCCTGCTCCAGCAACTCATGCCCGAAGATCTCCTAAAGTACGGCCTGATACCAGAGTTCATCGGGCGTCTGCCGATCGTCGTAACGCTTGAGGCGCTCGACGAACTCGCGCTGCGCCGCATCCTAACGGAGCCGCGCAACGCACTCGTGCGCCAGTTCCAGAAGATCATGAACATGGACGGCGTCGATCTTCAGTTCACGAAAGAAGCACTGGTGTCGATCGCCTCGAAGGCGCAGATTCGCAAAACCGGCGCGCGCGGTTTACGTTCCATTCTGGAAGAGGTCATGCTCGACGTCATGTACGACTTACCATCGCTTACCGGCGTCAAGAAGTGCATCGTGAACAAGGACGTCATCGAGAAACGCGAATCGCCGACGATCGTCTACCAAGAGCAAAAGAAGGAGCCCGCCTAGACTCCTAGGACTGGCGGTATTTCGCTTCGGAACAGCTCGTCGCGGAGCTTGTCCCGAGCGCACGCAGCGCAGTCGAAGGGCGATCCGCGGACGCGCTCCTGCCCGTCTGCCTTCGCGCTCCTGCATCGCTGCCCGCCCGTGTGTCCGACGTTCCTTCGAGTAACGTCGCTCGTCCTCGCTGAAAGGTCTGATCTGGATTGGGCGGTATCTTGATCACCGATGACGCTCGGTAAGCCGCGTAGCTCGACTCCATACGATCCGAAGGCCGTGGAAGCGCGGCTGTACGAGCGCTGGGAGCATAATGGCTATTTTCACGAAGAGCCCGATCCGGCACGGCCGCCGTTCATCATCTGTATGCCTCCGCCCAACGTTACCGGCCGCGCGCACCTCGGGCACGCCTCTACGTACACGCCGATGGACGTGCTCGTGCGCTATCACCGCATGCTCGGCGACAACGCCGACTGGCTTCCGGGCACCGACCACGCCGCGATTGCGACTGAGACCGTCCTGATCCGAGAGCTGGCGCGCGAGGGCACGAGCCGCGAACAGCTAGGACGCGCGCGCTACCTCGAGCGCGCGTGGGAGTGGTCAAGAACCTACGGCGGCGAGATCGATCGCGCGTTCCGGATCTTAGGCTTCGGACCGGACTGGCAGCGATCGCGTTTCACGATGGACGAAGGACTCTCCGCAGCCGTGCGCCGCGTCTTCGTGACGCTCTACCGCGACGGTTTGATCTATCGCGGAAAGCGCCTCATCAATTGGGACCCGGCAGCAAAGACAACCATCTCCGATGCCGAGATAGAGCACGAAGAACGCGAAGGCGTGCTTTGGTATGTCAGATATCCCATTTGTGCTAGCGCACGAACGGGTCGCCGAGATCTGAAAAGGCCCTCCGCTCACGCGGAGCGCGATTACATCGTAGTTGCGACGACCAGGCCGGAGACGATGCTCGCCGACGTCGCGATCGCCGTGCATCCCGCCGACGAAAGATACAAATCTTTCGTTGGCAAGACGGTGCTTGCGCCGCCGTTGCTCGCGCGCGAGATTCCGATCATCGCTGATGCCTCGGTCGACCCCGCCTTCGGAACCGGCGCGGTGAAGGTGACGCCCGCGCACGACGCCGCCGACTATGAAATCGGACTGCGACATCACTTACCGATGCCCTCGGTACTGGATCAGGAGGCCCGGGTGCATGCCAACGACCTAGACGTCGGAGCCTATGCGGGCCTCGATCGCTACGAGGCCCGTGAACGAATCGTCGCAGCGTTACGCGAGGAGGGTCTGCTCGTGCGCGAGGAGCCGCATCACCACGCCGTTGCGGTTTCCGAACGCACCGGCGAAGTAATCGAGCCGCTGCTCTCCGAGCAATGGTTCGTCAGGATGGCGCCGCTCGCGCAGCGCGCGCTCGAAGCATATCGCGCCGGCCGTCTGCGGTTCTTTCCAGAGCGCTACGGGAGAACGTACGAGCAGTGGCTGGAGAACATCCGCGACTGGAATATCTCGCGTCAAGTTTGGTGGGGACATCAGCTGCCGGTTTGGTACACGTCGAAGGGTGAGATCCTGGTTGCCGAAACAGAAGAAGAGGCGCAGCAGATCGCGCAGCAGCGCTACAAAACGCGCGAGCTGACGCGCGACCCGGATACGCTCGATACCTGGTTCTCGAGCGGTCTGTGGCCGTTTTCGATCCTCGGCTGGCCAAAGGCGACGCCGGAACTCGCATGTTGGTATCCGTCGCAAGTCCTCGTCACGGGCGGCGAGATCATCTTCCTCTGGGTCGCGCGCATGGTGATGCTCGGCATCTACGTCATGGGCGAGCAGCCGTTCCGTGACGTCTTCGTCACGCCGCTCGTCTTCGATGCGGAGGGGCGTAAGATGTCCAAGTCGCTGGGCAACGTGATCGATCCGGTCGACCTCGTCGAGCGCTATGGTGCCGATGCATTTCGCGTGGGGATGCTGCGGCAGTTCCGCCTCGAGGGGCAAGAGGTTCGTTTCCACGAGTCGCGTTGCGAAGAGGCGCGCAACTTCAACAACAAGATTTGGAACGCGATGCGGTACGTGCTCGCCTTACCCGAATCTCTGCCCGATCCGCTGACGCTCCCGCAGCGCGAGCGTCTGACGATCGTCGATCGCTGGATTTTGGCAAGACTTCACGATACGATCGTCGACGTCGGACGTCTCCTCGCCTCGTACGATATCGGTAACCTGGTCGAAACGATCCGACAGTTCATCTGGAACGAGTTCTGCGACTGGTACGTCGAGGCGACCAAACTCGACCACGCCAGGGAAACGCGCGCCGCGGTTCTCTGCTTCGTGCTCAATAACGCGATGCGGCTTCTCCACCCAATCGCGCCGTTTATCAGCGAGGAAGTGTGGCTTACCTTGCCCCACGACGGCGATACGATCATGACTGCAACCTGGCCCGACTCCCAGGAGATTCCGCTCGACCGCGAAGCCGAACGCCGTATCGAGGAGACGCTTAAACCCCAGATCGTGGCGATTCGGAACTGGCGTGCGGGGCAAAAGGTTCCCCAGAGCGAGCGTCCGCTGGTGAACGTTTCCGAAGGGGCATTCAGCGCCCAGGAGCTCGAGCTGATTGCGCATCTTGCCCGTGTGCGAATGCAGGTGACTCCGCTTTCAGGGTTACCCACCGGAACGCGAGTTGCACGGATATCGGCAATGGCTGCTGCGGTCATCGAGGACCCGGATGTGGAGCTGCGCCGGCTGACCAAGGAAAGGGAGCGCCTTCACGCGGAGGTTGAGCGCGGCGAGAGGAAGCTCGCCAATACGCAATTTGTCGCAAATGCAAAGCCCGACGTTGTGGCGAAGGAACGTCAAAAGTTGGAAACCTATCGCAACGAACTTGCGCGCGTTGAACGAGCGCTCGACGAGGTCGTGAAAAGCGCATGAACGTCAGGCAACGGCCCACCCTACTCATCGGCGCGCAGGAGATCGAGCGCACGATCGCCCGGCTCGCGCAGCAGATCGTCGAGCCGGAGGAATCGCAACAGGGCTTGGTGCTGCTCGGCGTGCGCCGCGGCGGTGAGGCGCTTGCATCCAGGCTTGGGCGCGAGATCGAACGCGCCAGCGGCCGT
>JAKAPO010000248.1 GCA_021807065.1 bacterium | reverse complement strand
GGCCGATTTTCCAGCGAGTCGCGCCGGGCGGACTCAACCTCGATATACTCGGCGACGAGTTCGCAGTCACTTGCGGCAACGTGCCGTGCGATCGCAGCCTTCTGAGCATCGATTCCTAGCCCGCTAGCGCCCTGCTTGTGCGTACTAACTCGGTAGTAGGCCACAACCTTCGAACGCATCTCTATCGCGCTCCTAGGCGCTCGTAGAGGGCAAGAAACGAGGCTCGCTCATCCTCGGTCGCCTTTGCGATAATCTCGATACGCTTGGCCGTCATGACGAATAGATGGGCCAGCCCCGCCGAGGCTGCAAGTCGAAGCGCTGCCTCAATCTCTGCGATAGTCTTCTCTTGTAACATTATCTTAAGGCTCCCCTCGTGGTTTCGTTATACGGTGATTATACCGGAATACCGGAATACCTGCAAGCGGAAACCAGGGGATAAAGGTCGCATTTGTCCCTCGATGACCGCTGAAGGCAAGATTAAAACCAGCTACGACTTCACTCCGGCGATGAAAGACAAGCTCGGGCGGTTGAAGCTCGATCTGCGCCTGCGGGGTTGTGTCGGTGTCTCTGAGACGAGCATCATGGAGGCCCTTATCGCAGGCGCGAAGCTCGCCGATCTCGAGGCGCACTTTAAGAAGCCTCGCCGGCGGTAAAGTCCGCGTCGACGGCCTCTGGAATCGCTACGGCCTTGGGGGAAGATCCGAGGCTCGCCAGCGATCGCAGGTCGTCGACCGTCAAAGAACCCAAATTCGCGGTTTGAATTCGAGCGTCGACGATAGTCGTCGAGTTTTTCTCTTGCCATAGCCCGCTCGCCTGACCGAGCAGCTTTAGGGTTTCCCTCGCTTCTTTCAGGATCGCCGCGAGATCGCGGACATTGCCGCGATTTTCGGCGAGTTCGATTCCTCGTTCGGCAGCCTCGATGTAGCGCTCGAGCTTATCGAGCAGTATGCGCGGCCCCATCGATTCGCGTCGCGCGAGTTCGCGAGCGATGGCCGGTTTTACATGAACGGTCTTATGATTATGGACGGCGCTGCCCGATAAACCGAATTGCGCAGCTATACTTCGTTCCGAACGGAGCGAAAGCGCTGCGTCGATGGCCTTCCGTTGCGGATGGTTACAGACGGTGCAGCGGCCAGCCATTATGCCGCCTCGCAGTCGATACAGAGGCCATCGCTGAGAGGTTCGCAGGGTCGCAGTCGAAGGCAGCGCTTGCAAAGCTTGATACTCGCGCGCGCGCGCGTAGACTCACTACCTTGGCTGAGACTATTATTATTGGCTGAGACTATATTATTTTGGCTGAGACTAGAGTAGTCTCGGCCATCAGGCTTTTGGGTGTCAATTGTAGTCTCGGCCAAAGTTGTAGTCTCAGCCAAGTATTTGTTCTTAGGGCCATCATGGCGGAGACTACTCCAGCGAAGCTCCGGCTGGAAACGGTTGCCGCCGCGGCGCTCGATTTTACGATCGCGAACAAGATCGGCGCGTGCCCGTTCGTAGGTTCTTTTGCTCACGCCGGCCTCGGTGACGATCCGGTCGAGCTCTTTCCCGAGGATGTCGCCTCCTGCGCCGTCGACGGCCTCAAGGATTGCCTCACGCGCTTCGTCGCGCGCCGACCGTTCGTTTCCATCCATCGCCGGAGCGAGAAGCCGTTCGGCGCTGAGTTCTTCGGCGAGCCCCATCCACCAGAGCCCCTCATTGTCGATGCGGAATTCCACCGGTGCGACTGCCTCGGCGATATTGCTTTTCATCTGCACGATCGCCCGGCGCCCTGAGTCTTGGTCTTTGGCGACGAGCAACACGCTCCGTGCGAGCCCAACGAAGCCAATCGACCCTCCAACCCGGTAGATCGACCGGCTCGCGCCGCTTTTGTTGAGGTGCGCAATAACCACGAGGGCGACGCCCGTGTCGTGCGCGACATCGGCAAGCGGCTGGAGTGCCGAACGCACCTCGGCGTCGCGGTGCGCGTCAACGCCTCCAAGGAGTGCCCCAATCGGATCGACGACGACAAGCGCGATGTTTCCGCGCCGGAGGATCTCCTCACGCAGCTCGGCGACGTGATGAAGCCCGAACGGTTCACGGTGCCCATCGGCGTCGACCTTGCCGCGGATGACATGAAGGCGTCCGAGTGCGGCCCCCACGCGCTCGGCACGGACGCGGATCGTATCTTCGAGCCCGTCCTCGCCGTTCCAGAGCAGGCAATCCGCCGGCGGCCTCTTTTCGCCGTCCGGGAGCGCGTCGCCGCGGGAAACCGCCGCCGCGATCGCAAGCGAAAGATAACTTTTCCCGTCGCCAGGGTCGCCGACGATCATCGTTACTTTCCCCCGCGCTATGCGGCCGCGCCAGAGCCAGTCGATCTCCTCTGGTACGACGTCGGCAAGCGTTTCGCACTCGAGGCCATCTTTTGCATCGAAACGGCCGCGCTCGTCCTCGGTTAGTACCTGCATGGGTGAGGATCCTCGGCAATCTCGCGCAAGAGTTCGCGTGCGCGGTAGATCACGCGCATTTGCGTGCTTGGAAGCGATTTCATGAGCGGGCGTAACCAGGCCGGGTCGGCATCTGCGGCCCAGGCGGCTTCGTCGATCGCGCGACCGACGCAGAATTTCCAGGCCGGATCGTCGTCGTGCGGGACGATTTCCCACCACGTCGACGAAAGATCTTCGAGCTGGATTCCAAACCGGCGAGCGACGGTGCGCCGCGCTTCGTTGACGAGCCGGGTCGTGATAGCAATTTCACGCAAAGCGCGCCTCCTCGCGTTGGCGAATATGCGCGAGCTCGTCGCGGATCGCTTCTTCGAGCGCTTGCGCCGTTGCCGGCGGTTCGGGCCGACGATAGTCCGTCGATGCGAAGAGATCGCGAACGCGTATTCCCAACGCCGCGCAGATCGCTGAGAGTTCGCATGACGCCCAACAACGTATGAGGATGCGCCCGTCGCGGCCCTCGCGAATCGATAACGACGGCGAGCGATCATCATGCGCTGGACAGCGCGCTATCCCTGCGCCGCGCGATGCGCGCACGCCATCAAGGCGCTGCAAAACATCGGCGACCGTCAAGGACGTCCCACCACGAAGAGAGTGGGGGAGGTGTTGGAACCCACCTCCCCTTGGAGGAACGCCCCTCCACAACGGTGCAGTGCACCGCTGCGAAGATTGGTCGAACGGGCAGAAGGAAGAACCACCCGTTCGACCGGCCAGCCCGCGGAGACGAGTCGCAAGCTGACATTTTCAAACTTCACTATTTCACGCCCTCGCGATATTTCTTGCCGATCGCGATGACGGCGCCGATGAGATCGCCATGATTCTGTGACGGCTTGCACGCCTCAACCTCGGCGCGCGAAATGGTCGGTGTCGGTGTTTGCGACGTCAACGAAACGGGCGCAGCGATGCGCGGTGCATCGCGGATAATGTCGGCAAGCGACTTTGGTTCGGCCTTTACGACGGCCTTCGTTGTAACCGTCCGAGCTGGAACCACCCGCGTGCCGATGATCTTCCCTTTGACGAAGACCGGCGAAGAAACGCCCTTCGAAAGCCCTTTCATGCCGCGCTCGCTTTCTTGTCGTGCTCAGCGACCGCGCTGTGCGCTCGCTGCCATCCTGCAGAATACAAATCTTGGGCGCGCGACATCGCCTGCGAGAAGGCAATCGCGACGTCAGCGCGCCGTTGACACGCTTCGGCGAGGACGCGCGCCTCGCGCGCCGCTTGAGCGATAGCCTCGCGGCGATCCGCCAACGCGCCGGCGTGAGCGACGAGCGCG
>JAKAPO010000014.1 GCA_021807065.1 bacterium | reverse complement strand
TTCCGATCTCCTCCACGTCGTCTCCCAAAACGACGTTCCCCGCTTGCGGGATCCGCTCGAGTCGATCGCCGACGAACGCCCACCCGAATCCTTCGCTCCCGATGACGCAACCGGCATGGAGTACAACTCGCTTTCCGACGACGCAGTCTCTCATGACGCACGCGTGCGGATGGAGCCACGTATGCTCTCCAAGCGCTGCTTTTTCGCCGACGTACGCGCCGACGCCGATCACGCACCCCGCTTCGATACGTGCTTCCGCTGCGACGTAGGCGAGCCCATCGATGTACGCATCGTCCGCCACGCTTGCGCTCGGATCCACGATTGCAGTCGGGTGACGAAATGGGCCGCGTGGACGGGGTGGGCGAACGAGCGCAAGCAGCACGGCCAGCGCGGCGCGGACGTTCTCGACCACGATCAGCGCTTTGCGCGTCGCATGGTTGGACGCGAGGCTCTCGTCGACGAGAATTGCCGCAGCCTTTCCCTGGAGGGCCGCGCCGAGATACTGTTCGCTCGTCGCAAACGTGAGCGCGTCGCTCTGGGCATCGTCTACGGAGGTGATCCGCCCTATCGGCGTCCCAGGATCGCCGATAACACGCCCGCCGATGCGTTCGGCGAGCTCTCCGACGCTGCCGAGCATGATGAAACTCGTTACGAACCCGGAGCGGGCGTCGTCGTCTCCGTGATGTTCAGGACTTTCTCCACATCCGTTGTAATGTCGATACCGCCGTAGCCGACGCCCTGGCGGGTGAGGACCAACTGCAGTCCTTTCTGGCGCGCAACTTGCGCCGCGGCGTTCTGGACTTCAGCGGTGAGCTGCTGGGTGATTTGACCGAAACGCGCCTGCAGCTGCGCCGCATCGCGTTCCTTTTGGGCCAAACTCTCGTGTTTTTGAGCGATAGCCTGTTCTTGTAGAGCCAGTTGCGCTTGATAGCCCTGATATTGGGACCAGTTGTTGACGATGCGCGTGACATCGACGAGTCCGACCGGGCTCGACGGCGCGCACCCGCTCGCAAGCGCGACGGTAAAGAGCGTCAAGAAAAGGATCGTCTGTTTCATCACTCGTGTTCGCTTTCGATATCCGTTATGAGTTCGTTGGTCATGTTGTAGCCGCCGGCAGCCGCCGTAACGCCGGAAAAGACGACGTCGAGGCCCTTCGCCTTGGCGAGCCGCTCCGCTTCGCCGCGGATGTGGTTCACGATTTGATCGTACAGCGTCTGGCGCCGTTGTTGGAGCAACGCCACTTCCTGGGCGGCGGCGCTGCTCGCCGCCGCATCGGCACCGTGCAACGTCGCGTACTGCGCCTCGAGCGCGGCATAGGTTTGCTCGTACTGTGCGATCACGTCCTGCACGTCGTGGGAGTATTGTTGTTGGAACTGATCGGCGATGTGCGTGATCTGCGCCCTCGTTGCGGGGCTGATCGACGCCGCCGGCATAGGTGGCACGCCGCCACGCAGTTGTTGGATTACGGCGTTGCGGCGCCCGACCAGCTTAGCCTGCGTCTGCGTTTGGAGGTTGGCAAGCTGCGCGTGTATGGCGGCGTTCGTTTGCGCCATGACCTGCGCGCGATATGCCGCGTACTCGCGTTGGTCGGCGGCTCGCTGCGCGTTGAGCAGCGCGTTCTCCCGTTGCTGCATTTGCGAGAGCTGCGCTTGCAACTGGCGGCGCTCGCTTTGCCCGAGCGCCAGCATCGACAGGCGCGTCTGGATTGCAAGCCGTTGGGATGCGTCTTGTTGCGAAAGTCGCAGCGCGAGGTTCGATTCGGCTTGCTGCTCTGCTTGAGCTTTCGCCTGCAGTCTTTGCGCCGCCTCAGCTTGCAGCTGCCGCACGACGTTTTCTGCCGCGGCATTGCTTTGCTGTACCACGCCCGCCCGGTAAGCCATCAGATCCCGGCCAGCCTGGAGTTCCGCTTGCTGTTGCTGCTGCGAAGAGGTGATCCCCATCGCAGCCGCAACGTTTGCCGCGTTCTTCACGCCGGCAGCAGTGAGAGCCGCCGTAACGGCGGCCTGAGTCCGTGCGGCGTACGCTTGCTGCTTCTGTCGGATGATATGCTGCGTCCGCGCCTGTGCAGATGCAATCTCCGAGCGGAGTTGCGCGCTTTCGCGCGCGATCTCGGCGGCGCTGCGCGGTATCCGCGGGCTTGCGCCGACGAGTTCGACCATTGCGATCGCGTCATCGATGTTCGCGAGCTGCGAGTAGAGCGGATCGTGCTTCACGACGTCGTCGAGTTTCACGTACGCGATACCGCGTATCTGCGACGAGTGCACGTTGGGCGTCGTGCATCCCATCACCGACGCCGCCGCGGCGCAACACGCGATCAACGCCGCGACCTTACTTGCTGAGTGCATTCTGGACATCGGCCGTGATGTCCGTAGCCCCGTAGAGAATATCCGCATGATCGATGATAAGCAGGAGGCCTCTGCGCCGCGCGATCGAGGCTGCGACGTCCTGTTCGTGATCGACGACAGGCTTCAGCACTTTGGCTTGCTCATCGGCGATGGCTTTATTGTAGGCGGCCGCGATTTGCTGCTTCTGTGCGTCGGTCTTCGCGTGTGCGAGCTGCGCCCCGTAAATCCGCTGCTGTTGCTGAACGAACGTATTCATCTGATCGTTAGCGGCTTTGGCTTGCGGAGAGTTTTGGAACGCGGATGGGTCGACGTAACCGATCGGCGAAGGCGGCGGCGCCGTTCCGAGCGGCAGGATGGTTTGGTTGCTCTGCAGCAGCCGCACGACGTCTTTGGTGACGTCCTGGCCTCCGTAGATGATGATGCGCTTGTCGACTACGACCGAGAGTTTACGCGTCGATGCGACCGATGCGATCGCCAGATTCACGCGCTCGAACAGCGGGCCGAACAGCACGCGTTGCTCGTTGGCGTAACGGTTCTGAAAGTCGTTGTAGATGCGTTGCCGGTCGCTGGCGGTGTGCGCGCCGCGAATGGCTGCATTGTATTGACCGTTGAGGCTCGACTGAAACGACGCCAATTGCTGCCGCGCGCTGTTGAACATCGGCAACGACGCGAATGCCGACTGATCGACGTAGCCGAGATCGGTCAGATCCGTCGCCGTCGAAGCCGGCGCGCAGGCCGGAACGAGCGCAGCCGCGGCCATGATGATCGGGATGAGATGTTTCTTCATTGCGTTTACTCGTAACCTGGTTTGTAATGAGGCGTTAAAAGGATTGGCCTAGGCCGAAGCTGGTGTGGAATCCATTGTATCCACGAGCGAAGTCTATGCGAACGGTGTGCAATCCCAGCTGAGGAACGTCAAACCGCAGGCCGAAGCCCACGTCGCCCAGATACGTCCATGATGCTGGATACCCCGTGATGCGATTGGTATACGGGTCGAGCAACGGCTGTGCGCCCCGGATGTGGTAGTCCAGCCCGTCGGCGAAGAATGCCACCGAGAATTGGCCGCTCGCGAGAACCGGCTGTCGCACCTCGACCTGCCCGAGAACGGCATCGGTGCCGTAGAAGACTTGATTGTACCCGCGCATCTGCTGATCCGAGAAGACGAAGAGCGAGCTGGGCGGAATCACGCCGGTCGACATGTCTCCGACGAGGTGGAAGCCTAACGTCGCGCGCCGGAGTATCGGGAAAAAGCGCGCGACGTCCAGCGTCGTCTGCGTGAACTTGAAACTGGAACCGATCGCCGGCGCCGAGTAGGACTCCGAGAGTGATGCGTTCCAGCCAGTCCGTGGATTATAGGGATCATCGGTTGTAACGACTCTGCCTACCAGCTGGGCGATATCGAGTCTGTATGGCAAACCGGTGTTGACGTTGGCGATCGAACTCGCGGCGATGCCGAACGATC
Organism: bacterium; assembly: GCA_021807065.1. GTDB lineage: Bacteria > Vulcanimicrobiota > Vulcanimicrobiia > Vulcanimicrobiales > Vulcanimicrobiaceae > Tyrphobacter. The sequence continues at coordinate 13,766 of JAKAPO010000014.1, read as the reverse complement.
CGTTGTTATACGTGAGGCTCGAATTCAACGGATTGGGTGTCGGACCGACGAAAATGTTCGGCTGATAAGATTCGAAGTAGTACGGCGAAGGCACGGTCGTGTTGTACTTGATGACTTCACCCGTACCGCCGAGAGATATGATGGTGTAATCGCTCATCCGGCGGCCCACCTGGAGCTGCACGCCGTTCGAATCCGAGAGGCTCGTCGCGACGATACCGGAGACCTGCGCGGCGTTCGAACTCGAATAGAGCGTCACCGGAATGGGAACCGGAGTCCCGTGCGGAGCCGGAATGCTCGGAATCGTCCTGCTCGTGTCCTCGTATACCGGGTAGTAGTAGGTCGTACCGCTCGAAAAGATGCCACCGGTGATGCTATACCGCTGAGAGGCCGGCGTGTTGCCGAAATACGGAATCGATCCCTGGATCTGCGCAAGATGGGTACGCGCACCGCCTTCAAACTGTATCGAGACGCCGTTCCCGGTGCCGTGAAGGTTGTTGTCGGAAAGGCCCAGCGTGCCGTAAAGCCCTTCTCCGGTGAGGCCGCCCGAGTAGCCGAAGCCGACCTGCGCGGAGGCCGTTCGCTGCTCGGTGACGTGCCAGACCAGCGTGACGTCCTGGGGTTTGCGCGGATCGGGTCCCGGTTTGATATCCGGCTCGACCTTCGAAAAGTACTGTGTCTGGTTGAGCCGTTCGTAATCGGCTTTGATCGCATCGGAGTTGACGACCATTCCGGGAACTACGCGTAGCTGCCGGCGGATCACTTGGTCCTTCGTCCGCGTGTTCCCGGTAATCTCAACCACGGCTACCCGCATGACGTAGATGTCATACTTAACAATGGCGGTATCGTTTTTGAGGTCGATCGACGATGGATCGATGCCGCCGACGAAGTTTCCGAGTTCGAGGTGCCACTTGTCTTCGTAGAGATGCTTGAGCGCTTGGACGTCCCTGTCGCGTAAGCCGTCGGAATAGACGACGCCCGGCTTCACGCTGAGCACCGGCCTAATGAGCGTTTGCGGCAGCAACGGATCGCCGCCGATCACGACGCCACGGATCGTGAGTCCTTCCAGGATCGTCAGCGTCAGCGCCCCGGTCGAAGGATCGAGGTTGATGTCCTTGACGTGCGTGGGAACCTGACCGCCATAGCCGATGCGCTCGTAGTAATTGTTGATCTTCAGGATATCCGAGCGAAACGTATTCGTATTGAACACTTGTCCGACGGCGGTGTCCATGAGCGCGAGGAGCGTGTCGCTGGGCACGTGCTGATTGCCGTTGAAGACGATCTTGGTGATAACCGGATTCTCGACGACCCGGTATGTGATCGCAATGCCGCCCGGCCGTTGGCGTATCAACGGCGGTGCAAGAGCCGCAAAATATCCGAGCGCGTTGATGCGCTGCAAGTCGCCCTGCACGATGCGCGGGTCGAACGGTTCGCCCGGATGCGCCTCTACGACGGCCATGATCGTAGCGGTTGGGACGTGTACGTTGCCCTCGATGTCGACCGAAACGATCCTCGGCACGGGAGCCGTACGCGCCGCCTGCGGTGCAACCACGGCCAACGCGACGCAAAGAACCAGCGCGACGCCCGCCCAACGAGAGGTTGGTGTCAACCGGGAATCCTTAGATTCGACTGTACGCTCGGGCTGAACTTCATGCAGGCGTCGGTTCCTCTATGGAAATGGTCGCGCGCGCATACGCGCGGTCTCGGTCCGCCGCCGGGTGTTCGCGGTGGGGCATCTCGGTCCTTGCCGGAGAGAAAGCTGAGAGATTCCTGGGGTCCGCCGCGCGCTACTTAAAGAAATGTCTGAAATCCACGCTGAAGCCACTTTGCCCTTCCAGTGGCTGGCCTAAGAGCACGGGCCCGAACAGCGTGCCGGGTGTCTCGAACAGCCGCTGCGTGCCCGTCTCGTAATAAAAGGAAAGAGAGGCGGCGTCCAGCACGTCCGGCGCGATGCGAATCCCGAACGATTGGCGATTGGGCACACCAAAAGTCGAAGAGTAAACCGCGCTCACCGCTTTGCCGAGCACGCGGCGCACCGATATCCCGATGTTGCCGAAATACCCGAGCGTCAGATTGAGATCGCTTAGGCCGAACGCTCCGCCAAGCACGTTCTCGACCGGCGAGAGCAGCGCTTGGCCAAACTGCGCGTTGAGGATGTCGAATGCTTCTTGGCTCACGGTGAGCGTACCGTTCTGTTGGATGAAGACGCCACCCGGAACAGGCGCGTTGTCGACGACCGGCGCCGCTCCCCCGGGGATGTGCACTTCGTACGGATTCGAGAACTGAATCCCGCTGACGAATCCGCCGAGCGGCGCCAGGAGCGCGATGATCTGCTCGCGCGAGTATCCGGGCGGATCCGAAGTGAAGTCGATGTTGAGATCGTCAACTGGTCCCGAGACTCCAATCGTGATCGTTGCGCTGCCGTACGGATTGCGAGCAACGTCCGGGTCGGGGTTCACCACCGTGGTGGTTCCCGTGGCCTCGAGCGTCGGCAGAATTCCGTCGGACGGCGTGAAGCTAACGTTCCCCGATAACAAGCGGAACGCGTGATCGATGTATGTCAGCGAGCCGCCCGTCGACGTGAAGCCTCCATCGAGAGTCGGCACCGCAAGCGTGCCGCCAAGCGTCGCGCTTCCCGTTCCGCCGATGTCCATGCCCGCCCCGTAACCGTTCCCGCGCACGCGTACGTTCTGGCCCGCGGTAAGCCGCAAATTGAACGCGAGCGGCCAAGCCGGCCCACCGCCGCCATTGCCGCCTGCTCCGAGAAATGCCGAGAAGGGAATCGTCGCGTTCGTTATCGTCGCGCTTCCGGTGAGCACTGCATTTCCGGTGCTCCGCACGAGCGAAACGTCGCCGTCGATCGTAGCGGTACCGAACGCCGCCGAAGCAACCTGCGCGCCGCGGGCAACGAGTTTAGCGTCAATCGCAGGCCCCGACGATCCGGTGAAATCGGCATGTCCGGAGAACGCAATGCTGCCTGCCCCGGCGTACGCCTTGAAATTCTCGACGGCAACCGTCGATCCGCCGAACGCGAGCACTCCGCTGGCGCCATGAATCGGCGTCATGTCGAGATCGCTGGAGTACGATCCATTCGCGAGCTCTAACCGCCCCGACATCCGCGGGTTCTCGATCGTTCCGTTCAGGGCAACGGATGCGTTCAGCAGGCCCCCGAGATGCGTATCGTGCCCGAAGACCGCATTGAACGCCGACGCGTCGACTCCGGTGGCAACCAGCGTGAACGTCACCGGCGTGTTGCTCGGGAGACCCAGCGGTTTCAGGCGAATTGGAAGATCGCCGGCGATCGCTGCGCTGCCGCGCGCGAAGGTCGCGCCGGCATCGTAGAGTTCTACTTTCGATCCGTACAGCCGCAAGGATCCGAACAACGTCTTGATGGGGACGCCGCCGGCATCCACGTCGGCGCCACGCAGGGTTGCGTCAAAATACGGCGTGCTCAAAGTGCCGTGCACGCGCAGCCCCGCAGAAAACGATCCGCTCAGCGGTACGTTCGCGCTCGTGAACTGTGCTATGACCTCACGCAGATGATCCGTTGCAGCGTTGATGCTCAGGTCGACCGGATCGCTGCGCGTCAATCCGATGCTGCCGCTCGCGTTTGCCGTAATTCCGGGACCGGTGACCGACGCACTGTGAATCACGAGCCTGCGTCCGCTCGAAGCGAAGTTCATCGCGAACGTGTTGATCGGGAAGTGTCCGATCGTTCCGTTGCTGAGCGATGCCGCCCCCCGGAGATGCAGCGCCGGGTAACGGCCGGCGATCGTCGCGGTTCCGAAAGCGCGGCCGGTGATGGGAACTTGGGGGAAGCCCGCAGCCGCTACCCATAGCCCGAGGTCCAGCCTATCGACGCTCGCCGCGAGATCGTAACGCGAACCTTTTACCGTCGCCTGCCACGTCGGCCCGGGCGCAAGCGCAATAGAACCGCGCGCGCGCAGCAATCCCTCCGCGCCCCCGACTGCAACGCGCCCGCTCAGCACGTTCCGGTTGCTCGACCATACTGCAAGCGTGTTGCCGATTGGGAGACTGCGCACGCGCAGCCCGCGAACGTCGACGTCGCCCGACGTCGCTACGTGAGAGCCGGCGGACTGGAGGGCAAACGCAATCTTTCCGTGTCCCGCAAGCGTATCTCCCGTATCGAAGAAATCGTTGAAATCCGACAGCGTCGCCGACGGCGCGGCGAGAGAGAAGGAAGCCGCGCCGCCTCCTGTCGAGGCAGCGAACGCCGCGCGCGTCGTATTTACCAGTACCGTTCCATCCTGCGCGCTTGCGCCCGTGCCGCTCGCAGCGATGCGCGCGCTTGCGTCGAGGAAATCGAGACCGTTGACGCTTCCGGCTGGAACCCCGATCGTTCCGTTTACCGTCGGGCGGTATCCAGCGCCACCGATAGACAAGTCGGCGTCGAGCGTCCCGATCGTCATGTAGTTCGGTTGACCGATTGCGTGTAACGCGGTCGGTATATCGGCTGCCGGAACGGTCGCGCGCAGATCATACGCCGGAGCGCCCGACAGCAGCGCGCCAATGCTGCCGTCGGCGAAGCCATACACGCCGTCAAACGCAGCGATCGTATGCTGGAAACTGATGCGCTCTCCGCGCAGCGCGACGGCGGCACTTCCGTCTATCACGTACCCGTGCGCGCGTCCGCCGGCTATGCTGACGTCTCCAACGAACGACGGCAGCGGCGCTCCTCCCGACAATGCTCCTTCTGCGGCCAGACGCCCGCTTTCGATGGGAACGCCGAACGCGCGCAGCGCTCCCGCATCGATGTCGTTCGCAACGAAATCGACGCCGGCGGGATAGCGGCCCGCGGCGACCATGTCGCCGCCTGCAGCGCGTAGGTGCGCGGAGTAGACCGCGATGCCACCTTTGCCGACGACCAGCGTTCCCACCGCACCGGCAACGGGAATGCCCTCGATCGAAGCGCCGTTCAAATCGAGTGCATTCGCCTGAACGACGACGCTTTGCCGCTCGACGCCGAGCGCTACGTCGCCGTGCACCGTACCGTGTACGGCGATGCCGGGGAAGGCCGAACCCAGCGCGTCCAGATTTGCGTCGAGTCGTCCGCGCGCGAGCACTGCGTCGCTCGAAAGCGTACCGGCTCCGCGGAAACCGCCCCACGGGCCGGTCGCGCGAATGCCCGAGATAGCCGCGCCGCGCATGGTTCCATCAAAACTCGCCGCGAGCGAAGACAGCGGAACGCTTTCGATGCTGGTGCTTCCGGCCTTGAAGCTTCCGGCAATAGCGAGAGCCGCCGTGCTTCCGCCGACGATCATCCCGACGCGCTCGAGATGCCCTCGCAGCGGCGGAACCTGCGGCAGCGCAACGCCCGGCAGACCCTGTGCGCTCACCGTCCCCAAGGTGAGGTTCTCGCCCGACAGCCATAGCGCGCTCGTTCCCGCCGCCCGATCCATGCGCAATCCGGCGGCCAGCTCGCCGCCGTGCGCGCGCATCCAGAACGGCGCGACGTCGGCATCGCCGTTCGGCTCGAAATCGTAGAGCGCCGCCGCACGCGAGGCGTCGCCGGCCGCAGCGAACGAGCCGGTTACGTGCAATGATAAGTCGCTGCCGTCGACGGCCGCATCGCCGACGAGCGGTTGCGCTCCCAAAATGGCACCGGCGTACGGCAGACGGTCTGCGGGAGAAGTAAAGTGCAGCAGCATACGCTCGTGGACGTGCTTGCCGATCTCGAGCGTACCTATCTCGTGCGCCTTGATCGCACCGTATTGCAGCCGCAGCGGCGTCAGTGCAAGGATCGCATGATGGTACTGAATGCCGGCGACGAGATGCGTGAACGGCATGTCGCGATAGTGTATGAGCGGCGACGTCGTATGCGCGATGACCGTCGGATCGTCGAGCGAACCGGCAACGAGCACGCCGATCCGCAACGGCCCGCGCAGCGGCTGATCGCGAGAAAACTTGAACGCGGTTCGCAGCTGTGCCATATCTCCGGAGCCACTGACGCCGACCCGGATCTGAGGCCGGCTGAAATCGTAGATCGCGCCCTCCGCATGCATCGGAATGCCGGCAAGCGTCGCTCGTAAGCGCCGGATGACGAACGTTTGGTCGAAGAGAGCGAGCTGTCCGTCGATGTTGCTGAGCGGGCGAATCAGCCCCACGAGTTTCAATTTACCGCCGCTCACGTGGAAACCGAGCGAAGCGTGGTAGTCGAACGTGCCGTCTGGCTTCTTGCCGACGGCAAAGATCCACGCGTCAAAGTTCCGCGCGGTTCCGCCGAGAACGCGCACGTCGGGCGAATCGATGAGAAAGTTCGCCAACGATTGCAACGGAAATACGGCGGCGCGCATTTGGTTCATCGCGTAGCCGCGCAGCGTGTCGGTCGTCCCTCGTATGACGAACGGCTCTCGCTCGCGCTCTACGAACGCACCGGTTACGAGATATCGCGTGAGGTTCGCGGTGTCGACGTGGGCGCGCGCGTCGACCCCGACCAGGCGCAGCGGCGCCGCGTGGGCGCCGTTGACGTCATCCGCGCGTATCGATCCACCGGCGTCGACGACGCGTAGCGAAAACCGCAAGGGTACGGGATTAGGCGGCGGCGGAAGCGACGGCAGTCCGGTACGCGGCTTCGGCATTGGAAGGTCGTACGTGCCGTCCGCATATCTGACGATGGCCACGTTCGGACGGTCGATCGTAACGCCAACCAACCCAAACCGGCGCGTGCTTCCAGGCAAGAGGTCGCGCAGCGAGTACCATACGTCGATGCGGTGCGCGGCGAAAACCGTGCGGCCGCGCTGCCGAAACTCGATGCCGAGCAGCGCTGCATGCGACGGTCCTATGCGTTGATCCCCGATCCGCACTTGATCGCCGGTCGCCAATGCCAAACCGGTACGCAACGCGAAGCGCGCGATCGCATGCCGCTCGGCTACGATGACGCCGGCGATAAGGAGAATCCCGAGGACGATGGTGACGCGCTTTCGCACCGCCCTCAGTATACCCGAGGGGCCGCGGACGCTCCTAGAGGTCGAGATTCTTTACGCTTTTCGCGTATTCGAAGATGTACTGCTTGCGCGGCTCGACCTTGTCACCCATGAGGTCGGTGAAGATCTGCTCGGCTTCCACCGCGTCCTCAACGGTGATCTGCTTCAGGCGCCGATTGCCGCTCTCCATGGTCGTCTGCGCCAGCTGCTCGGCGTCCATTTCACCCAGACCCTTGTACTGTTGAATGGTGAACTCTTTGCCGTCTTCACCGATGATGGACCGCAGCTCCGGCTCGCTGAACGCCCACCACTGTTGCTTCCCTTTACGAATTCCGTAGAGCGGCGGCTGGGCGATGAAGACGTGGCCTTCCTCGACGAGCGGCCGCATCTGCCGGTAGAAGAACGTCAAGAGCAGCGTTCTGATGTGCGAGCCGTCGACGTCCGCGTCGGTCATCAAGATGATCTTATGATACCGCAGTTTCGAGAGATCGAACTCGTCGCCGAAGCCGGTGCCGAGCGCGGTGATCATCGTGCGAATCTCTTCATTGGAGAGCACTTTGTCCAGCCGCGCCTTCTCGACGTTGAGGATCTTGCCGCGCAGCGGCAGGATCGCCTGGCTGTTCGGATCGCGCCCGCCTTTCGCGGTCCCGCCGGCTGAATCACCCTCGACCAGAAACAGCTCCGATTCGCGCGGATCGGTATTCTTACAGTCGACGAGTTTGCCGGGAAGACCGGAGCCGTCGAGTGCGTTCTTCCGACGGGAGAGGTCGCGCGCTTTCTTTGCGGCGTCTCGCGCTCGTTGCGCCTGCATCACCTTGTCGACGATCGCACGCGCATATCGTGGATTCTCTTCAAAGAAGAACTCGAGGCGCTCGTTGACCAAGCCGTAGACGATGCTGCGCACTTTTGCGTTGCCCAGCTTTGTCTTCGTCTGTCCCTCGAACTGCGGCTCTTGCAGTTTCACTGAGACGACGGCGGTGAGACCTTCCATGCAATCGTCGGTCGAGAGCGAGCTGTCGCTCTCTTTCAACATGCCACGCTTGCGCGCGTACCCGTTGACCGCGTTGGTCACCGCCGTGCGGAAGCCGAGGAGATGCATGCCGCCTTCGATCGTGTTGATGTTGTTCGCGTAGGAATAGAGCAGCTCGGTATAGGTGTCCGTATACTGCATCGCGACTTCGACGTCAGTGCCGTCGCGCTCCGCATGCGTCGAAATGATCGGGTGGAGCGGGTCTTTTTTCTCGTTGAGCCATTCGACGAACGAGATAATGCCGCCGTCGTATTTGTACGTGCGCTCGCGCGGTTCGTCGCCTCGCTCGTCGCGCAGCGTAATCGACAGTCCGCGATTGAGGAAGGCCAGTTCGCGCAGTCGCTTTTGCAGCACGTCCCAGTGGAACTCGCGAACCTCGAAAATGTCGGGGTCCGGCCTGAACCACTGCAGCGTTCCCGTCTCGTCGGCCTTACCTAGCTTCTTCAGCTTCTGTACGATGTCACCGCGCGAGAATTTCATCTCCCACAGGTAACCGTCGCGCTTGACGCGAGTCGTCATCGCTTCGGAGAGCGCGTTGACCACAGAGATGCCGACGCCGTGCAAACCACCCGACACTTTGTAGCCGCCGCCTTTGCCGAACTTGCCTCCGGCGTGCAGCATCGTCATCACGACCTCGACCGCCGGCTTCTTCTCCTCGGGGTGCATATCGACTGGAATGCCGCGTCCGTCGTCCTCGACCGTGACGCTGCCGTCCTTGTGCAGCGTCACGGTGACGTTGCGCGCGAATCCTGCAAGCGCCTCGTCGACGGCATTATCGACAGCCTCGTAGGCGAGCTGGTGCAACCCGCGCTCGGCGGTGTTGCCGATATACATGCTCGGGCGCTTGCGCACGGCTTCCAAGCCGCGCAGCACCTCGATGGCTTCTCCCGTGTAACTATTCACCGTCATGGTTCTTCAATAAGTCAGCCAATTCGTCCCCGAGTACGTTCTGCACCGTCGCCGGAGCGATGCGCTCCGGCGCCAATCCGCTCTTGACGATCACATACGAACTCGCTATGAGACGCTCGCGGCCGTTGCGAGAGAACCGCTGCGCTCTGCGCGCTCGGTCGAGGATCGTCCACCACCGTGCCAGGAGCCGCATTCGAATGCGCTCGTACTCCTCGCGCTGCAGCCCATCGACCAGCGCTGCAATCCCGGCATAACCAAGCCACGGTACGTCAAAGAGTAGCCGTGACACGAGCCGCTCGCGCTCCTGTGCAAGGTGATTTTCGCAAGCCGCACACATCGCTCGGTCGGGTGCTATGAGCGTCGCGCACCCGGCACATTCCTTCGACCCGGACGCCGCCTTCGCCCGCTGCGCGGTCCGCACGACCGCGCGAAACCGTTCGAGGCTCTCTTGCGTCGATGCGGATCGTTCGCGCCGCGCGGCGCCAGTGCGGCGCGGCGCGATCGCGCCGCGAATGACCCGCGGCCCGAGGCGTTTCCCCACGCTGTCCGTGCGGAAAGAAAGCCGCCTCACGTCTTTCAAGCCCAACTCGTCGCGCAGCGTTGCGAGAATCTGTTCGCTCAGGAAACTCAACTGCTCGCTCCACGCATTCGACTGCGTTGCCACGATGAGTGTCTCGCCCGCGATCCGTGCCGGCCGCGTGTGCGCAGCGACCTCCGCACCGACGAGTTCCGGCCAAGCGGCCGCCGCGGCACCGAGCGCGTCCCCATGCCCGCTCGCGGGTGACCAGGTACGCAGTGCGTCGCGAAGGGGTTTGAGCACGCTAGTGGCCTGGGAATCTCAGGCGGGGAAGATGCGAGCGGCGCGCACCGTGAAGAGCGCGCTGGGCCGGATCGAGGGTCCGGGGTGATGCGTGGCCGTAATGTAGGCCTGCTCGTAATCTCCAACTCCCGCCAAAAACGCGGCCGTCCGACGCGCGTCGAGTTCCGAAAGCACGTCGTCGAGTAGGAGTATCGGCGCCTCTCCGCCGATGTCGCGCATGACCGCATATTCGGCGATCTTGAGCGCCAGCACCGCTGTTCGCTGCTGCCCTTGCGACCCGAAGGCGCTCAACGGGCCCCCATCGAGCAGAAAGAGCAGATCGTCGCGGTGGGGCCCGGCGAGCGCCATCTTTCGCCGGCGTTCGATCGGTGCAACGGCGAGGAGCTTCGCCGCTAACGCTTCGCGCGCGATCTCCTCGCCGTCGCCTTCAAAGGCGACGTTCGGCGAATACCGCAGTTGGAGGGTTTCGCCGGCCGACCAGCGCGCGTGTGCGCGCGCAGCTTCCTCCGCGAGCCTGCCAACGAAGGCACGGCGCTTGACGGCTAAGCGCGCGCCGCTCTCGGCAAGGACGCGATTATAGACGCTCAGCAATGCTTCGTCGGCGTCGCTCGTTTCGCGCAAAAGGGCGTTCTTTTGACGCAGCGCCGCTTGATAACGAGACAGCTCGCGGTAGTACGTCGCATCGTGCTGGGAGAGAGCCATGTTCAGAAACGTTCTACGTAGACCAGGTGTCCCCGTAACCAGCTGGAGGTCCGCCGGAACGAACGTTACGACTCGTAAGGTTCCCAGAAATTGCGCGTAGGGGATTTTCTTGCCGGCGCGGGTGAACGTTTTTCGCGTGCCGGCCGCTTTGCGCGCGATCGAGCACGCTACCGCAGTTTCGCAGACGCCGTTCGCGACGGTGCCCCGGACGCTCGCCAGCTCCGCCCCAGTACGAAGCATCTCTGCATCTCGAGCGCCCCTGAACGACTTGCCGATTCCGAGAACCGCGATCGCCTCGAGAAGATTGCTCTTCCCTTGGGCGTTTTCGCCGATGAAAAGGTTAAGGCCGAGATGCGGTTCGAGTTCCAGTTGCGTGTAGTTGCGAAAGTCGGCAGCGGCGAGGCCCAAGAGCCTCACTGCCGCAACGGCATCAAGATATAGAGCTGATCGCTCCCGCTCTCGCTCTCCGCCGGCCTCACTGCCGCCGGGGAGAGCGGGCCGAGAAATTCAAGCATCGTTCGGGGAGACTTCACGTGATTGAGAATATCGATGAGGTAACGTGCGTTGAAGGCGATAGTCAGGTCTTCTCCACGCTGCTCGATCTCGATCTCCTCATACGCATTTCCGGAGACGTCCGAGCTTGCCGTCACGACCAGCGTTTGATTCGCAATGGCGAGTTTCACCATCGAGGCTCGGTCGCCGGCAACCAGTTCGGCACGACGCAAACTCCCGATGAAGTTTGCCGTGTTGACCGTAACCGTACGATCGAATTTCGCGGGAATTACCTGCTGGTAGTTTGGGTACTGGCCGTCGACCAGCCGCACCGTAACGGACATATCGCTTGCAATCAGAGCGAGTTGGTTATTACCCGTGCCGAGAACGCCGATTGCAATTTCCTCCGCGCCACCGAGGTTACGTGCCGCCTCGGCAAGGGCGCGGGACGGAACGATGTAACGCTCCTGGCCCGAAGCTCCTCGGCTAAGTATGGTCTTATGCTTTGCGAGCCGATACCCATCGGTCGCAACGAGGGTCATGGCATCGGCGTCAATCTCAAGCAACGTTCCCATCAGAACCGCTCCGCGTGCCTCCTCGCTCGACGCCGCAAAAATCGTCGCATCGATCGCGTCGCGGAACCTCTTGGCGGAAATCATCAGTTCCGCCGATCCCGCCGCCATCGGCAGCGGCGGATACTCCTCAGGCGGCAAGGCGTGAAAATCGTAGTTGCTCCGCTCGCACTTCACGCTCGCCCGCGTCGGCGACCCTTGCAACTCCAGCTCCGCAGCCGGTAAGTTTCCCAGATAGCCTGAGAACAGCCTTGCCGGCACGGTAACCGATCCGGCCTCGCTGATTTTCGCCGGAAACGTAAGCTCCAAGGTTAATTCCAGATCGGTAGCGCGCGCAACCACCCGGCCGTCATCCGCTTGCAAGAGGACGTTGGATAGGATGGGAACCGTCGTGTGCGTGTTGACGATCTTACTCGCCGCCCCTACGGCAGCGGCGATGTCTTTACTATTACACGTAAATTTCATACGAATGTCGCCGTAGCAGTAGTAGAAAGGTGAGTTCTGTCAGAAAAGGCGTTTTGCGCAATAACGGCGCGGTAGTGCGTGTTGGAGCATCCTGTGGACGATTGTCCTCGTACTGGATCGTTTTTCACCGTTCCCACTGCCGTTACAGGTTGCTCACGTATGACCGTTCGTCCTTGTGGGCTGATGTTCTATGGATTTTGACACTCTGTTATCAGGTGATTTACCCTATTGCGAAACGTCTCGTCGCGTTCCATTTGATCTTTAATTTTGTTTCGGGCGTAGATGATCGTTGTATGATCTTTCTTACCGAAATCGCGGGCAATCTGTGGAAGGGAGTAATCGGTGAGCCAGGTTGCTATGTACATGGCGATTTGACGGGGCCCTGCGAGCCGTTGATCGCGGCGGCCGTTATCCATCTCTTTAACCGTGAGGCCATAGGCTTTGGCGACGGTTTCCTTGATTTTCGGGATCGTCACACGTGCAAGCGGCAGTTGTGCGACGGCACTCTTGAGCACCTCGGCTGCAAGATCGGTGGTTATGTCTTGTTTGGTGAGCGAGGCATAGGCGATCAGCCGAATGAGAGCACCCTCGAGTTCCCGGATGTTCGAAGGGATGACGCGGGCGATGAATGCGGAGACCTCCGGCGGCAGCTTCACATTCTCGCTCTCCGCTTTTTTCAGCAGAATTGCTTCGCGCGTCTCCACGTCGGGTGGCCCGATATCGGTTTGTAAGCCCCACTCGAAACGGGAGCGCAGCCGGGCCTCGAGCGTTTGAATCTCTTTGGGCGGGCGATCCGACGAGATGACGAGCTGGCGACCGGATTCGTGCAGGGCGTTGAAGGTATGGAAGAACTCTTCTTGGGTCGTCTCTTTGCCGACGAGGAACTGCACGTCGTCGACGAGTAGAACGTCCACCTGACGGTAACGATTTCGAAAGTCCGGCGTGCAATTGTTTTGCAGCGCCATGATGAAGTCATTGGTGAACTTCTCGCACGACGCGTAGAGCACGTTAGCCCTTGGATTATCCTGGAGCACGCGGTGGCCAATGGCGTGCATCAGATGCGTCTTGCCTAGGCCGACGCCGCCGTAAAGAAAGAGCGGATTGTATGCTCTCGCCGGAGAGCACGCCACAGCTTGGGCGGCGGCATGGGCGAAGCGGTTGCTCTGGCCTACGACGAATTCTTCGAAGGTGTAGCGACCGTTGAGATTACCTACGTGGAACTCGTCGCTGCGTTCGGCGGCGGGATTGCCTGTTCGCGGCTGCTCGGAGGATTGGGCGGTCGGCTGCGACTCGCAAATCACGAAGCGCAACGTCAAGGGGACCTGCAAGACGTCCTGAAGAGCCTCGGCGATAGTGTCTTTGAGCCGGTTTTCGCACCACTCCCGCGCGAAGGCGTTGTGCACCCCGAGCGTCAAGTCGCTTCCCTCGAACGAAAGCAACCTGATCGGTTTCACCCACATTTCGAAGACCGGCTTGGAAAATTTGCGCTCCATTGCTGCCAGCACGGTTTCCCAGAATTCGCTAGAAATGCCAGTTCCGCCAGAAATGCCAGTTCCGCCGATTGCGAAGGCCATTGCGTGCATCACTCCCCGATAGCGTTAATGCAGTTTAAACGATGATAATGTTCGCCGACTGAGATGCGCGGGCTCGGCCTGCGAGGGGCGAACGCATTGGCTTAATCAGGGCCCGGTCCTGCGAGAGAAATCCACGACTTTATGCACTTACTCACAACGTGCATAAGCTCGATTTTCCGGGGGTTTGCGCAACAACAGGAATACTCCATCGTGAGGCCTGCCATTGAGCGGAAACCCCAGCTGGGCAAGGGATTGCGCTCC